>CAKPKZ010000058.1 GCA_934167435.1 uncultured Clostridia bacterium
TAAAAGACCTAATGAATTAAAAAAAGTTTGGATTGTTAAATTTTTTATTGTCGAAGTTTAATTAAAACAAGGAGAATTTAATGGAATATTTAATTATATTAATAATATCAGCAATACTGTTAGTAACTTTAAAATTTATATTTGGTGTAAATATAAAACAAATAAAAAAGTTAGGGGACAATAAAGAATTAGACAATCTTACAAATAAATTTCCAGATAATATAGCAATTGGAAAAAAATATTTACACAAACTAAACAATGAAAAAGTACAAATTGAGGAAAATAAAGAGAGTAAAACAAGTTTATATATTGCAATATCGAACAAAATAATAATAGCAAATTTAAAAAATAATTTTACAAGGATACAAACTATAGCACATGAATGTTTACATTCAGTTCAAGATAGAAAAATATTAATATTTAACAACATTTTTTCAAATATATATTTATTATATTTTGCAATAATATCAGTAACTGCAATATTTAAAAAATTGCCAAATAAATTAATGTTTTTAAATATATTTATAATTTTTGGTTTAATTTATTATGTAGTAAGATCATATTTAGAAAATGACGCTATGATAAAAGCAAGATTTTTAGCAAAAGAATATATGGAAGAAGAAAAAATACTAAGACAAGACGAAATAAATAAAATTATAAAAGAATACGATAAAATAAACAATATGGGAATAAAATGTGTAAATTATAACTTATTAATGGGAATATTAATAAAAATAATAATAATTTCATTAATATGTTGTATAAGATAGTTGCATTTTAAAAAAAATTGTGTTACAATATTCAAGTATTAAAAGAGAAACCGTAGGGAGGAATAATAAATGCAAATTGCAAAAACAATATTAACAGTAATATATTTTATTATAGCATTAGCAGTAATAATATTAGCATTAATACAAACAAAGGAAGATGCAGGATTATCTTCAACAATAACTGGATCATCAACAAATAACTTCTTTGAAAAAAATAAAAGTAGAACAAAAGAAGGAAAACAAAAAAGATGGACAATTATTTTATCAATAGTGTTTGTAATATTAACAATAATTCTGGGAATATTATATATGGCATAATAAAAAAGAGCGGTTTTTAAAAACTTGCTCTTTTAATTTTATAAAGAGGTATAAAAATGAAAAAAGAAAAAAATTTAGTAGAAGGAATATACAAAAAAAATTCAAAAGGATTTGGATTTGTTAAAGTTGAAAATGAAGAAAATGAAATATATATAGCTGGAAAAAACTGTTTAAACGCTTTAAATGAAGATGCAGTATTAGTAAAAATAATTCAAAAAGAAGGTAATGGTAAAAAAGCGGAAGGAAAAATAATTAAAATATTAAAGCACGAAAAAAATACTGTGGTAGGAATTTTTCAAAAAAGTAAAGAGTTTGGTTTTGTAGTTCCAGACAATAAAAATTTTGGAACAGATATTTATATTTCTAAAAAAAATTGGGGAAAAGCAAGAGATAATCACAAAGTATTAGTAAAAATAATTAAATATCCTAAAAAAGGAAAAAATGCGGAAGGAAAAGTAATAGAAGTAATAGGAAATGTTAATGAAGCAGGAGTTGATATGCTATCATTAATTAAAGAATATAATTTACCTTCTAAATTTCCAAAAACAGTTGTAGAAGAAGCAAAAAAATGTGGAAACAAAATAGACAAAAAAGATATACCAAATAGAGTAGATTTAAGAGATAAAACAATATTTACAATAGATGGCGAAGATGCTAAAGATTTAGATGATGCAGTAAGAGTGGAGAAATTAGAAAATGGAAATTATAAATTAGATGTTCATATAGCAGATGTTAGCTATTATGTAAAAGACGGAAGCTTGTTAGACCAAGAAGCATTAATAAGAGGAACAAGTATATATATGCTAGGAAGAGTTATTCCAATGCTACCACGTGAATTATCAAATGGAATATGTAGCTTAAATGCAGGTGAAGATAGATATACATTATCATGCACAATGGAAATAAACAAAAAAGGCAAAGTTGTATCTAGCAAGGTATATAAAGCAATTATAAATGTTACAGAAAGAATGACATATAAAGATGTACAAAAGATATTAGATAATTCAGATAAAAAAGTAACAAAAAAATACGAAAAATATATAAACGACTTTAAATTAATGGAAGAACTAGCAATAATTTTAAAAAACAGAAGAATGTTAAATGGATACTTAAATTTAGATATACCAGAAAGTAAAATAGAATTAGATAAAAATGGAAGAGCTATAAATATATACAAATATGAAACAAGTTTTGCCAACGAAATAATAGAACAATTTATGCTTACAGCAAATGAGACTATAGCAGAAAAATTCTATTGGTTAAAGGCTCCATTTATTTATAGAGTACACGAAAATCCGGACTTAGAAAAAGTACAAGAATTAAATAAATTTTTATTTAATTTTGGTTTAAAAATAAAAGTCTCAAACGAAAATATCTATCCAAAAGAATTTTCAAAAATTTTGGATAAAGTAAAAGGAAAACAAGAAGAAAAAGTAGTTTCTAATTTAATTTTAAGAACATTAAAAGTTGCAAGATATGAGGCCGAAAATAAAGGACACTTTGGAATCGCAAGTAAATATTACTGTCATTTTACATCACCAATAAGAAGGTATCCAGATTTATTTATTCATAGAGTAATATCTAAATATTTAGAAAAAAATTATGATATTACAGAAAAGTTTATAAATGAATATACTGTAAAATCAGAAAATGATGCTAAACAATCTTCTGAAAGAGAAAAAATAGCAACAAAAGTAGAAAGAGAAAGTCAAGACTTAAAAAAAGCAGAATATATGGAAGGTAAATTAGGACAAGTATATAAAGGAATTATCTCTTCAATAACTCAATTTGGTGTTTTTGTAGAATTAGAAAACACAGTAGAAGGTTTAATTAGATTTGAAAATTTAGGAAATGAATATTTTATATATGATGAAGAAAAAAAGCAATTAATAGGAGAAAAAACTAACAAAATATATAAAATAGGAGATAAAGTAAAAATTAAGGTTATTTCAGCAAGTAAAGTTTTAAGACAAATTGATTTCGCACTAGAACCTTAATTTTATACAATATCTCATAAACATTAACGAATAAACATAATAATATTTGAATAAATAAGTGTAAAGGTAGAGAAAACAATAATGCTGATTCCCCCAGTTTTGTTTTCTCTTTGTTTTATTTCATAAATTCCATAAAAAACAGTTTTAGTAAATATATATAAACTTATAAACAAAAAAATAATATTAGATATTATTATATTCAAAGTAAATATCCTCCTAACCTTCTACAATTAACATACCAGATGTTATATAAGTTTTTATATTAACATCAAAAAAAGCATTTTTATAATTATCTAGCCATTTATAATCATTCCATTCATTTGTTGTTTTAAAATTAGGTAAAGCATACCTTCCAAAAGAAAAAATATCAGAGTTATATTCTTTTGCTGTTTTATATAAAAGACTAGAAAATGTTGATTCTAGATATTTATTACAACTATCAGAAAGAGTATTAAAAGTTTCAGAACTTAAATAATCAGAGTTATCTGTTGCAGAATATACTTTGCCAGTAAATTTTGCATTAATTTTTATATGAGGTGAAGAAGTAGAAGTATCAACTTCAATAGAATGCGATATATAAGGAGTAAAATGAATGTCAATAATATTTTCTTCATTTGTAGGGTCAGGAATTGAAACTAAAAAACTTTTAATTTCATTTTTTATTGCTAAGAAGGATAGGGTTTCTAAAGCATTTAACTCTCCTACTAATCTATCACCCTTAAAAACAGCAAGTCCCATGTTTTCGGATCCGTTTTCACCTTGAATTGTGGTATTGTTTGCAATTATATTAGCATCTTTTTGAATATTGTTATTCGAAGAGCCTAAATTTGTATTAGTATTATTTAAACCACCCAAAATTGCATATGGCTGACCGTCTTTGCTAGAAAGAGCACCAAAAAAATCACCAACACTAGAATTTGGTATATAACCAGTATATTTATTAGAATTAGATATTAATTCATAATATTTTGAAACTAAGTTTTCTAGTTGAGGAGTAGTTTGTTCTATATATGTTTTTGCTTCGCACTTACTAACTATAATTTTTGCAGAAGGTCTTACCTGAGAATTATTAATTAAAGTATATATTTCGTTAGAAATTCCTTGGCTTGCAACTTCTTCAGAAAAAATAAATACTTTGCAATGTGAAAGGTTAACTTCTTTTGCTAAATAACCATCTAATAAATTAAGTGCACTACTTAGTGATGAGGCCTCTACGGAGTTTACAATATTAGGACTTTTTTCTTGTGAGCCAGAGCCAGATCCAGAACCAGATTCGGACACTGGAGCAGATGTAGAAAGTTGAAATGTAACTCTAAAAGTATTGTTTGGTGTGGTATCTACTCCTAATGCTAAAACATAGGCTAAATTGTCTATATTTGAAGTTGAATATGAGTTGGAAAAAGCCATTATAAATAATATTATTAGTAAAAATATAAAGAATTTTTTTAATAATTTAACCATTGTGGTCTGCCTTTCTAATTAATTTTTTATTTTTTAAATTTGCAAATATTAAAATTAGTAAACTAACTATAAAAACTAAAGCTAATACAAAATATGGATATACTCTAATTTCTAAATTTCCAGATATAGAATAGTTTTCAGGTGTCATAGTAATTGCAAATATTAAGAGTAAAGATATATTTATTAATTCATTTCTATTTTCAATATTTGTCATTTTTTGAAATATTCGTATACTAAATTGCATTGTACAACTTAAATAACAAGCAAATGATAAAATCCAGCACAATAAAAATACAGACTCTAGCCTTTGAAAGAAATTTCCGAATTCAATATATCTAGTAGCTGTGTATAAAGGTGTAACTTCATTTTCTGTAATAAAAAATGAAAACATAAATAACAATGTTGCTATACATAAAATTAAATATATAGAATAGATTATAATAGATATTACACAAACTTTTTTAAACTTTTTAGGCTCTTTTAACATTGGTGGGATAAAATATAAGCATACTATTCCACTAAAAGATGATAAATTTATAAGTCCTAATCCAAAAGTGTGAAATATTCCTTCACCAAAAATTGGAAATATTCTTTGAGGTACAAATTTATTAAAGTTAGTAAAAAATAAGAAAAGAACGCTAACAAAAAATATAGGTAATATAAGAGCATTTGTTTTTATAATAGAGTTAAAATTAAATCTGTTAGCAACAGATAAAGCAACAACAAATAATAAAACAATATATTTTAAACTAGTCATTGGAAAATATATAATCTTTAAACTTTCGCAGAAGTTTCTAAGTAAAATACTAGATGTTGTTATAAAATAAATAATAAAAATTATACCAATAATATTTTTTAAAGTTTTTCCACCTAGAAACTCTGAAACATCAATTATATCTAAATTAGAGAAATTTTTAAAAAGTCTAAATATTACATAACTAATTAAAATCGCAATTACACTAACATAAACTATGTTAAGAAGAGTTGCTGATTTTGAAAATGCTAATATAGTTCTTGGAAGTGATAAAATAGTATGTGTTACAACAATTGTTAAAACTAACATTATAGCCTCAACTGAATTAATTTTTGTAGTGTTCATATATAAATCCTTTCTTTAGTTTTTATAAAAATTAGGAGAAAACTTCCATTTCATTGAAATTTTATCTTGGCTTTTTTCCACTTTTGGTGACACATAAGGTGGGCGATACTCTCTTTTCCATATAGGTGGTAAAAAGTAGCCATTTCCTTCAGAGTTAATAGGAGGAGCTAAAGGAGCCATAAAAGGAACGCCAAAAGATTTTAGGTTACAAAGAATGCAAATATATACAAATAGTCCTAAAGATATGCCTAAAAATCCTGCCATAAAACCTAATAAAATGAATGCAAATCTAAAATATCTTAAGTGGAACCCAAATGAAAAATCAGGTATTGTAAAAGATGAAATTCCAGTAATTGCAACTACAATTATTAAAATAGGACTAACAATTCCGGCACTAACTGCAGCTTCTCCTAAAACCAATGCACCAACAATTCCGAATAGTAGGTCCAATTGGTGAAGGTACCCTTAGGCCAGCTTCTCTTATAAGTTCAAAAGCACCTTCCATTAACAAAATTTCTAAAATTATAGGAAATGGAACATTTTCACGAGAAGCTAAAATGGAAAATAGTAAACTTGTTGGTAATATTTCTTGGTGAAAGCTAGTTATTGCAACATATAGTCCAGGTAAAAGCAGTGTAATAAAAGATGCAATTATTCTAAAAATACGTAAAAAATTTGCAAAACCAGTTTTTAAATTAGTATCTTCAGGTGAAGTTAAAAAGTCAATACAAGTGGCAGGAAGAATTAATGCATATGGAGTTCCATTTACAATTATAATAACCCTACCATTTAAAAGATATTTTGTAGCTTTGTCAGGTCTTTCAGTAGAAAGAATTTCAGGAATCCCTAAAATATTTGTATCACAAATTAACTGTTCTAATTCACCAGAAGAAAGCAAAGAGTTAATTTCTAAATTATTTAATCTATATTTAACTTCATTTACTAAATCTGAATTTGTAATATTTTGAATGTAACAAACTGCACACTTAGTTTTTGTTATACTTCCAATCTCTATGTTTTCTATAATTAGATTTTCATTGTTTACTATACGTCTAATTAAAGATGTATTAGTTCTTAAATTTTCAACAAAAGCCTCATTAGGACCCTTAATTACTATTTCATTATTTGGACTGTCAACACTTCTTTGTTTAAATCCTTTAACATCTATGTCAAAGGCTATATTTAAAGTGTCAACAAATAGTGCACAATTTCCAGAATTAATACCAGAAAAAACCTTGCCAAATTCTTGCACCTGGTTAACGCTGTTTTGTGGCATTAAACAATCCATTAAATAATCAGATAAATTGAATTTTTTCACTTTTCTAACTGTTATATTATTAGTAACTGCTTCTGAAATAATTCTATCTTGGCTTCCTTCAAATAAATTATTTTTATTTCTCATCATTAAAGGCTTTAAAACAAAATCGTTTAAAGTAGGAGAGTCAATCATTCCATCAATGTAAAGTAAAAATGCACTATATTGTTTTCCACGAGCATTTAAAGTAAATTCTCTTACAATAATATCGCTATTAATTAAAGTATTATATTTTGTTTTTACAAAATCCAAGTTGACTTTTATACCTGTAAAAATATTTTTTACATTATCCAAATTATCTTCACAAGAGCCCTCTGGAGTATAGTTGGATTCATCTGGAAGACTAAAACTATAGGACTTTTGTGGAGTATAAGAAAATACGTTATTTATAACTTTTTTAAAATTCATAAATTTACCACCATAATATTTTTTTATTATTATTAGTAAAATTTTTATAATTATACTAGTTTTTACAAATTAAAAATGTTATAATTTGAGTAAATTATTAAGGAGACAATATATGAAAAGTAAGTTTGCAACAATAATAATGTCTATAATAATAATCATAATTATAGGTGTTATAGGAATATTTGGAATAATAGTACTACAAGAATTTTACCAAATAGATATATATGATGAGGTTGAAAATTTTGTAACAGACTTTAGTACAATAAATAATGAAGACAATTTAACACAAAAAATAGAGGCTCCCCAAATAATACAAGAGCAATTAGATGGAGTGGAGTCAACATTAAATAATATAAAAAATGTAGATTATACCAATATAAAAGTAAATAAACATTTTTATAATCAATTAAGTGAAGAGTCAAAAATTTTATATAAAGCATTCGAAAGCAATAAAGAAAACATGAAAACAGGAACATATAAAATAGAATTCGGAACAGCATTTACTACATTACTTTCTAAGAAAAATGGGCAAGATCTGTTGTGGGACTATTATCAATCTGCAATTGAAGCATATACGCATGATAATCCAGATGTTTTTTATTTGGATGCACAAAAAATGTATTTAAATGTTGAAACAATAACAAAAGGATCAAATGTAACATATAACGCTTATATAAATAGTGGAAATGAGCAAAATTACTTAGTAAATGAATTTAACACTAAAGAAAAAGTTGACAATGCAATAGCTAAATTAGAAAATATAAGGAGTGTTGTTATACAAAATAAACAACAAACAACCTATGACAATATAAAAATGGTTCATGATTATTTAGTTCAAACAATAGAGTACGAAAGCACAATATCTAAAAATAATATTTATAATATATATGGAGCTTTAATAAATAAAGAGTGTGTATGTGAAGGGTATGCTAAAAGTTTTAAATATTTAATGGATGGGTTAAACATTCCTTGCTTAGTAGTAAGTGGAAAAGTTACAGACTCACAAGGAAAAATGGAAAATCACGCATGGAACTATGTAGAAATTAATGGAATGTGGTATGCAGTAGACACAACGTGGGACGATCCTGTAATAATAGGAAATGGTAAAATTTCAAATACTAGAAAATATAAATATTTTTTAGTAGGAGAAGATAAAATTAATGTTGACCATATACCAGAAGGAAAGTTCACTGAAAAAGGTAAAGAGTTTTTATATCCAGAATTAAGCAAAGAAAGTTATATTAAATAATAGGAGGAATAATAGGAGTGAACGAAAAAAATTATAAAAGAAAAAATTACATAAATTGGGATGAATATTTTATGGCAATTGCAAAACTTTCTGCAATGAGAAGCAAAGATCCATCAACACAAGTAGGGGCTTGTATAGTAAGTGATGACAATAGAATTTTATCAGTAGGTTATAATGGAGCTCCAAATGGATTTGATGATGAAAAATTTCCATGGGGAAGAGATGGCGAAAATTTAAATACAAAGTATCCATATGTTTGTCATGCTGAAATGAATGCAATATTAAATTATAGAGGATATAAAAAAGATTTAGAAAGAGCTAAGATATATGTTGATTTATTTCCTTGTAATGAATGTGCAAAAATAATAATACAATCAGGAATAAAAGAAGTAATATATTTGTCAGATAAATATTCAAATTCAGAAAATAACATTGCATCTAGAAAATTATTTGATGAGTGTGGTGTAAAATATAGTAAAATAAATGTAGAAAATGGGAAAGAAATAAGTTTAAAATTTTAATAATGATTGACTATGAAGAATAATAAATGTTATACTAATGAAAAGTAGAAAAGAGGGAAAAAATGAAAAAGGTAGTAAGTATATTAATATTTTTGGCAATAGTGTTAATAAGCATTTATTCAAATGCAATGACAATAGTTTTAGATCCAGGACATGGTGGAACTGATTCAGGAGCAATAGAAAATGGAATTTATGAGAAAGATGTAAATTTAAAAATTGCTAATTATTTAAAGGAGTATTTGCAACAATATAACAATGTAAATGTAATAATGACTCATAATGGGTTTAGTGGATATGATTTTACTA
>CAKPKZ010000059.1 GCA_934167435.1 uncultured Clostridia bacterium
GTGCCCAATAATGTCAAGAGAAGATTATGAGGTAGTAATAGGATTAGAAGTTCATGCAGAGCTTTCTACAAAAACAAAAATATTTTGTTCATGTCCAACAGCATTTGGTGCGGCTCCAAATACACATACATGTCCAATATGTATGGCAATGCCAGGAACATTACCAGTATTAAATGAAAAGGTAGTAGAATATGCTGTAAAAGCAGGACTTGCTACAAATTGCGAAATTTCAAGAAATAGTAAAAATGATAGAAAAAATTATTTTTATCCAGACTTACCAAAAGCATACCAAATATCACAATTTGATAAACCACTTTGTGAACATGGATATGTTGAAATAGACACAAAAGAAGGAAAGAAAAAAATAAGAATAACAAGAATACATATAGAAGAAGATGCAGGAAAATTAAATCACGACGAATTTGGAGGAGGCTCTTTAGTTGATTTAAACAGAGCTGGAGTTCCTTTAATAGAAACAGTTTCTGAACCAGACATTAGAAGTGCTGAAGAAGCTGAAAGTTATCTTAGAAAATTAAAATCAATATTAGAATATATTGAAGTATCAGACTGCAAAATGCAAGAAGGTTCTTTAAGAGCAGATGTTAACGTTTCTGTAAAGAAAAAAACAGATACAAAATTAGGTACACGTACAGAAATGAAAAATATGAACTCATTTAGAAGCATAGTAAGAGCTATAGAATATGAAGTTGATAGACAAATAGATATACTAGAAGATGGAGGAACAATTACACAAGAGACATTAAGATGGGATGATGTATCAGGAAAAACATTTCCAATGAGAGACAAAGAAGATGCACAAGATTATAGATATTTTCCAGATCCAGACCTAGTTGCAATAAAATTATCAGAAGAATATATACAAAACATAAAAGATAATTTACCAGAACTTCCAGAAAGCAGAAAACAAAGATATTTAGAAGAATATAATTTATCTGAAAAAGATGCAAAACTTTTAACATCTTCAAAATATTTATCAGATTTATTTGAAGGAGCAGTTAAAATATGCAATAATCCAAAAGCAGTAAATAACTGGATTATATCTGATATATCTAGAATTTTAAATGAAACAGAAACAGAACCAATATCAATTCCTTTTGATAGTAACCAATTAGGAAAATTAGTTATATTAATTGATAAAGGAACAATTAGTTCAAGTATTGGTAAAAAAGTATTAGTAGAATTATTTGAAAATCCAAGAGATCCAGAAGAAATTATTAAAGAAAAAGGATGGATTCAAATTTCTGACGAAGGTGCAATTAAAGAAGTGGTTATGAAAATATTAGAAGCAAATCCACAATCAATTGCAGACTATAAAGCAGGAAAAGATAAAGCATTAGGATTTTTGGTTGGACAAGCAATGAAGGAAACAAAAGGAAAAGCAAATCCACAAATGCTAAATAAAATGTTTATAGAAGAATTAAAAAAATAAAAAAACCCATAATTTGGGTTTTTATTTTTTTAAGTATTTAATTTGCACATAAAGTTTATTTACAAAAGATTGAACTACATTTTTTAAAATATATTGTTCTTCTGACAAAACTTCATCAGAATAGTAAACTGTACCATTAAAGGTAGAATTTAAACAGTCATTTAAAACATTACAAAATTTATTATAGCTAATATCTGCTGGAGAAGTTTTTAGTGCTAGAGTAATTAAATTTTTTATATCATTAATGCTGTATACTTGTTTTAAAATACAAATAACAATTAATTCAGCAATACATAATTTGTTGTATTTTTTCTTAGTAGGGGCATTTATAACACCGTTTTTAACATAATTGTTTACCATAGTTTTAGTTATTAAATTTTCGTCTTTTACGTATGAAGAAAGTGTGGTGTATATATATGTTAAAACTTGATCCATATATAAATCAATATTTGGTAATTCTTCCCAAAGTGGAATATGAAAATTAGAAATATTAAAACAATTATTACACATAGTACCTTCCTCCAAAATAATAATAACATAATAGGAATATAAAGTCAATTGTTGACATAGAATCATATATATGATAATATAGTTTTGAAAACTACATAAGGAGGAAAAATGAAAAGAACAAAATTAAAAGATAGAATATTACCTAATTATACTAAAGGTGAAGAGATATTTAATATGGTTTCACATATTGTAGGAGGAGTTATTGGAATAGTAGCAATTGTACTATGTGTAGTGCAAGCTGTAAAACATAATAACGGGTATGGAATTGCTTCTGGAATTGTATTTGGCATAACTTTAGTTATATTATATACAATGTCTAGTATATATCATGGATTAAGTCCAAAATTAAAAGCTAAAAAGGTTTTTCAAGTAATAGATCATTGCTCAATATTTTTATTAATAGCTGGTTCGTATACGCCATTTTGTTTATGTACTTTAAGACAAGCAGATCCAGTAGTTGGATGGACAATATTTGGAATAGTTTGGGGAATTGCTGTGCTTGGAATAGTGCTAAATGCAATAGATATAAAAATGTTTAAAAAATTTTCAATGATTTGTTATTTAGTAATGGGATGGTGTATAATAGTAAAAATTAATCTATTAATAGAAAAGTTAGGAAACATTGGATTTGGATTACTGTTGGCAGGTGGAATTTCTTATACTGTAGGAGCTGTTTTATATGGATTAGGAAAAAAGAAAAAATGGATGCATTCTATTTTTCATTTACTATGTGTAGTTTCAACAATACTACATTTACTATGTATTTTAATATATGTAATTTAAATAGATTGTTATCAATCTATTTTTTTCGTAATATTGATATTTTTTTATTAATATAGTAAAATATAAGAAGTTAAAAATATGGAGGAAAAAATGTCACTAAAAGATATTTCGATTTTTGGAAATAAAATAAAAGTATATGCATTTGTTGGACCATCTGGGACAGGAAAAAGTTATAGAGCACAAATGGTAGCAAGTGAAAAAAATATTGAATACATAATAGATGATGGACTATTAATTAGTAATAATAAAGTAATTGCTGGAGAATCTGCTAAAAAAGCACCAACAAAAATAGAAACTGTAAAACATGCATTATTCTATACAGAAAACGAGAAAAGAGAAATAATAACAGCATTAAAAAAATATAAGCCACAAAGTATTTTAATTTTAGGAACATCAGATGGTATGGTACAAAAAATAGCAGCTAATTTAGAATTACCAGAAATATCAGAAACAATATATATAACAGACGTTGCAACACAACAAGAGATGGAAACAGCAAGAAGAATAAGAGTTACTGAAGGAAAGCATGTAATACCAGTACCAACATTTGAAATAAAAAAAGATTTTTCAGGTTTTTTGTTAGACCCACTTCAAATTTTT
The DNA here is from genome assembly GCA_934167435.1 of uncultured Clostridia bacterium. GTDB lineage: Bacteria > Bacillota > Clostridia > TANB77 > CAG-508 > CAG-269. The sequence goes on from CAKPKZ010000059.1 coordinate 3,344, forward strand.
AAATCTAAAGGAAAAGGTCAAAAACCATATGTATCTGAAAAATCTATAATAAGGCCAACATTCAGTTATATGGGGAATTTTACTATTTCAGATACAGTATTTAGACAAATTGTAGAGTATATATCAAGTAAAACACCAGCAATATATAAAGTTTTAAAAACTAGAGTTGATAATGTGGGAGAAGGTACAAGTATTTATATGGAAGTAACAATAGTATATGGATTTAATGTTGTTCAGGGATTAAAAGATTTTAAAGAAAAAGCTAAGAAAGAAATTGAAAAGTTAACTGCTATGACAGTCGTAGAAATAGATGTAGTAGCAAAAAGTATATTTATACCAAAAGAGGAGGAAAAATAAATGTCATTTATAGTAGCTATAGATGGACCAGCAGGTTCTGGAAAAGGAACTGTAACAAAATTAGTTGCAGATAAATTAGGATTAGTAACAGTAGATACTGGAGCAATGTATAGGTGTGTTGCTTTAAAAGCTTTAAGAAACAATGTAAATGAGACACAGATAGAAAAATTAGAAAAGATTTTAGAAGATATTTCTATAGATTTAAAAAAACAAGGAGAAGAACAATTAGTATTTTTAGATGGAGAAGATGTGTCTAAAGAAATAAGAACAACTAAAATAGATGAGTGTGTTGCAAAATATGCTGCAGTAGAATGTGTAAGAAATAAAGTTACGCCATTACAAAGAAAAATGGGAGAAAACAATGAAATTATAATGGAAGGAAGAGACATTGGAACAACAGTTTTTCCAAATGCAGATGTAAAAATATACTTAGATGCGTCATTCGAAGAAAGGGCTAAAAGGAGATATAAGCAAGATATGGAAATGGGGCTAAAAGTAACATATGAAGAAGTGCTTGAGGGAATAAAACAAAGACATATATTAGAAACACAAAGAAAAATATCACCGTTAAGAAAGGCGGAAGATGCAATATATGTGGATTCAAGCAAATTAACAATTGAGGAAGTTGTTAATAAAATTATAGAAATAGTAAACAGCAAAAAGAAAATTAAAGGGGTGTAGACATAATTGAAAGAGTTATTAAAAAAAATAATTAGAGGAATTGTAAAAGGAGCAATATATATATATTGTAAAATAGTATATAGAGTTAGAGTTGTGGGAAAAGAAAATATACCTAAAACAGGACAAGTAATAATATGTGGAAATCATAAAAGTTTTTTAGATCCACCATTAATAGAAGTAACATGTGGAAGGTATACGAGATTTTTAGCAAAAGAGGAATTAACTAAAAACAAGTTTTTAGCATTTTTAGGTCATGTATTTGATGCAATACTTGTAAAAAGAGATTCAAAAGAAATTGTGGCATTAAAAGAGTCATTGTCAACTTTAAAAAAAGGAGATTGTTTAGCATTATTTCCAGAAGGAACTAGAAATGGAATTGCCAAAGGAGAAAAAGTAAAAGATGGAGCTGCATTTTTTGCTGTAAGAAGCGGAGCACCAGTAGTGCCTTGTGGAATAAAAGGTGGAGAAAAGGGAAATTGGAGAGTTACTATTACATATGGTAAACCATTAGACTTTAGTGAGTATAAAGGCTCAAAAGATAAAGAAGTTTTAGATAAAGTAACAGAGGAAATAATGAGTAATATCTTGGAACTTACAAAGTAAGATTTAAAAAACTTTTAATGACAATATTATCAGATTAATTTCCATAAAATAATTGACAGATAAACAAATTTATTATATAATTATAAGAGTTTTTTAAGAGAAAATAGACGTTTTTCATAAAAAAGCATTGAAAAACGTCTTAAGTTATGAAAGGGGTAAAAAAATGAACAATAAAAATATTAGAAACATAGCAATAATAGCACACGTTGACCATGGAAAAACAACTTTAGTTGATGCCATGTTAAGACAAAGCCATATTTTTAGAGATAATGAACAAGTTCAAGAAAGAGTAATGGATTCAAATGATCAAGAAAAAGAAAGAGGAATAACAATTCTTTCAAAAAATACATCTGTAATGCATGGTGATGTAAAAATAAACATTGTTGATACACCAGGACATGCTGATTTTGGTGGAGAAGTTGAAAGAGTTTTAAAAACAGTAGATGGAGTTTTACTTTTAGTAGATGCATTTGAAGGTGCAATGCCTCAAACAAGAGAAGTTTTAAAAAAATCCTTAGCATTAGGTTTAAAACCAATAGTTGTAATTAATAAAATAGACAGACCTGGAGCACAACCAGAAAAAGTAGTTGATCAAGTAATTGAATTGTTTATAGAATTAGATGCAACAGATGAACAATTAGATTTTCCAGTAGTATATGCATCTGCAAAAAATGGTATTGCTAAGATGGATTTAGCAGACGAAACAAATAATTTAGATTGTTTATTTGAAACAATAATCGAGACAATTCAAGCTCCAAATTGCGATGAAGAAGGACCAGCACAAATGCTTGTATCTAATATTGATTATGATGATTATGTTGGAAGAATTGCAGTTGGTAGAGTAGAAAGAGGAACAATAAAAGTTGGAATGCCAGTTTCAATTTGTGGTAAAGAAGATAAAATAACACAAGGAAGAATTGCTAAAGTATATACACATGTTGGATTAAATAAGGTAGAAGTAGAAGAAGGAAAAGCAGGTGATATTATAGAACTTGCAGGAATTTCAGATATTAACATAGGAGATACAATATGTGACTTTAATAACCCAGAAAAAATTCCTTTTGTAGATATAGACGAACCAACAGTATCTATGACATTTAGTGTAAACAATGGACCATTTGCTGGAAAAGAAGGACAATTTATTACATCAAGACACATAAGAGATAGATTATTTAAAGAATTAGACAGAAATGTTTCATTACGAGTAAAAGAAACAGATTCACCAGATTCATTTGAAGTTTCTGGAAGAGGTGAGTTACATTTATCAGTATTAATAGAAACAATGAGAAGAGAAGGATTTGAATTATTAGTTTCAAGACCAAAAGTTATATTTAAGGAAATTGATGGTGTAAAATGCGAACCAATAGAACTTCTTGTTGTAAACGTACCAGATGATTGTGTTGGGAATGTAATTGAAAAATTAGGTAGAAGAAAAGCAGAAATGGTAAATATGGAACCAGCAGAAACAGGACATACAAAAATAGAATTTAGAATTCCAGCAAGAGGATTAATAGGTTATAGAACAGAATTTTTAACAGATACAAAAGGCGAAGGAACAATGAATCATATATTTGATAGCTATGAGCCTTTTAAAGGAGACATTCAAGCTAGAGTTAGAGGAACGATTGTTGCATTTGAAAATGGAAAATCTGTAACATATGGATTATATAATGCTCAAGATAAGGGAGAATTATTTATAGGAGCTGGAGTAGATGTATATGAAGGAATGATTGTAGGACTAAATTCAAGAGGTGAAGATTTAGCAATAAATGTATGCAAAGAAAAACACTTAACAAATACTAGAGCTTCTGGTTCAGACGATGCACTTCGTTTAGTTCCACCAATTCAAATGTCACTTGAAAAAGCAATAGAATTTATTCAAGACGATGAATTAGTTGAAGTTACACCAAAATCAATTCGTTTAAGAAAGAAAATATTAGATTCTAAAGAAAGAGAAAGAGCTAATAGAAATAAATAGAATAAAAATGAGACAAGGAGACAGTCCAAAAATGTCTCATTTTTTATATTGATATTTTAAATGTGAAATTTTGACAATAGTAAAAAGAATATTTTAATTTTCAGAAGGAGAAGAAATGAATAATCAAGAGTTGGAAAAAATAAAGAAAAAAGCATTAGAAGAACATATACCAATTATTATGGATGATACACTAGAGGTAATAGAAAAAGAATTGAAAAAAAATCCACCTAAAAATATTCTGGAAATAGGTACAGCAGTTGGATATTCGGCAATGTGCTTTTCAAAGTTTTTAGAAGACGGAGGAAAAATAGATACTATTGAAAGAGATGAAGAAAGAGTAAAAGAAGCAAAACTAAACATAAAAACTGTAGGTGTAGAGGATAAAATAAAAATATATGAAGGAGACGCAGTTGAAATATTACCAAAATTAAGTGAAAAATATGATATGATTTTTATTGATGCTGCTAAAGGAAAATATCCAATTTTCTTAAAGGAATCTTTAAGAATGTTAAACAAAGGCGGAATTATTTTTGCTGATAATATATTATATAAAGGGTATGTTATGAGTGACTATAATAAACATAAACAACGTACTGCTGTTAGGAATTTAAGACAATATATTCAAGAAGTAAATAGTAACCCTTATCTTGAAACTCAAATTTTAGAGGTAGGCGATGGGCTTGCTATTAGCAAATATAAAAAATAAAATAGATTGTAATGAACTATGTTTTTATAGTTCATTACAGTCTATTTTACTTTTATTCAATTTCAATTTCATTATCATAATCTAAAACTTCAAAAACAGTATCATTAGAAGCTCTTAAGTGAATTAAATCTTCATATGATTCATTTGGCAATATGTGTTCTATAGAATATTTCAAACTTGGCTTCCATGTTGTTGGTGTAATGGTTCCTTTATTATTAAAAGAAGTTACTAATATATAACGTGGAAATAGATCAGATAATTCTATGTTTGGATTTTTTACTAATCTTGATAAATCATCTTTTGATGATTTATAATTATTATGTGATCTTTTTGAATTTGGATTTTTTGTATCTGATTCCATTAATTGAGTTCTTGCTTGGAGTTCCTCAGAATAAATTGTTTGTTGTTTATTTAATTTTTTATTGAAAAACATTTTAAGAAAAGTTAAATGTATAGAGGAATATCCAGAAGGTTTTGGTGATTTTATATAATCTTTATATCTACCTTGAGCAATTTGCATGGATTCATTTTCACCAAAATCTACTTTTGAAACTATATCTGAAATATATTCGGTCATATTGTATAAATCTTTTATAAGAGAAGGTTCATCATACTTTTTCAAAATAAGATTTTTTATTGGTATAATTCCAATAGAAGGGTCTTTTAAATAAGCTTCATTATCTATGTTTATTATATTATTGGATGTTACGTTAATAGTAGAACCATCTGGTAATTCAAAAGCATCCCTTAGTAATGTTAAAGAGCCATCTTCATTAAAATCTAGAGTTTTGTCATCTTTGGTTTTTATGTTATTTATATTTATTTCTTCTTTTTTTCTATGAATGGTTGTACTAATTCTTGTATCTTTTACTTTTTTTGAAGAGTGAACATCTTGAATTTGTTTTATTAACTCAGGGTCTTTTAGCTTTATAGGTGTTTCTACCAATACTTCATTTCCTTCTGGGGTTTGAATATATAATTTATTGTTTTTAAAATGGCAATCAGAAATATTAAATCCAGTAGATCTTGGTATTATTTTATATCCATATATATCGTACATCAATCCAAGGTAGAATGTTAAGTTTTCTCTAGACTTTTTATCTAATTGTTTATAAATTATATTTAGCTTGTTGTTACTACTTATTGATTGTTTTTTTAGTATTGATTGCAACTCATTAGAGTCACTAATTGTTTTTAAAATATTTTCTATATAAGTTTCTAACTGTTTTCTTTTTTTAGAATCTTCTTCTTTATCATAATTAAAGTAACAATACAGTTTATCCTTTGTTTTTTTACAAAGACTATATTTTGATTTAATACGACCTCTTAATGCAAAATCTGAATTTGGAAATTTTTCTTTTATTAATATATATATATATATTAAATCCTTTTCAAAAAAAGGCCAATAATCTTTAGAAAATTTGTTATATCTTGATAAGAATATGTTTGGATCTATATATTGGCTAATATTTTTACAATTTTTTATAAATTTTTTTTCAACATAAGAATATGGTTTATAATTACTCATAAAATTACTCCTTTAATCTAATTTACATAAATATTATAACATGAATTATGCAATAAATAAATAGTTTTTGGATATATTTGGTATTAAATAAGAAAATAGTTAAAAGATTATTTAACTTTTAACTATTTTAATCTAATAAACTATTTAAAATGTTTGGGTATATACT
>CAKPKZ010000060.1 GCA_934167435.1 uncultured Clostridia bacterium
CTTTTATACTTTCTCCTATAATTTTATTTACATCTGCTATTATAATATTAAATTTCATTTCTGCGTCAAAATATTTTTTTGCATCATCTTCTTGTATTAATTTTGCATATAGCTCTTGTACCTTTTTCATTTTTTCTTCGTCAGCTTTTCCTGTTTGCATTGTAAGTATTTGAGCTTCATATCTTGCTAATTCAAACTCGTCTATTTGTTTTTTCAAATCTGCTTTTAATGCTATTGCTTGTTTTGCCATTTTAAAATTAACATATTCTTCTGAATTTTTTATTTCAGCAGCTAATCTATTTGCTGTATCATAAACATTCATTTATTCTTCCTCCTTTTATTGTATTGTTAAATTCGCATCTTTTGGACATATATTAACAAATGTATTTCCATCATTTACTTGTATTTCTTGTCCATTTAAGTCTTTATAAACTGTTTTTTCATCTCTTGCTTTTTTAGTACATTTTATTTTTATTGCTTTTCCATTTGTTATATAATATCCATCAAATGTACCAATATTATATAATCCTTGTCTACCTTTATTTTCACTATCTGTTAATGTATAGTTATCACACATTGTTATTATTATGTTCTTTGTAGTAACTGCATCTCCTGTATCCCAGTCGGTTTGTGCTTTATTTCTTGCATATCTTTTATATACTTTATTTTCTTCGTCATATTTATATTTTACTGTTTGTAAATTAGAATGTGGTATTGTTACATCTACAGCATTTATTCCATCTTCTAAATTTACTTCTTCTGTTTTATAATTTAATACACTTTTATTATTTGATTTTGTTCTATACTTTTTGTTTTCTGCAACTTCAAGTAATGCTTTTGTACTTGTTACAGCATTGTGTGGTGCAGATTTGTCTTTAACCCTCCAAAATGTTTTTGAACTTTCAACTATTCCATTTATATTGTTTATATTATATTTTTTTATGTCACTTTCTGCTTGTGGACTCCATCCAAAGTGTGCATATATTGCATCATTTTCCATTGCATAGTCTAAAAAGTAATGTCTTGAACTACGTACAGGTCCTATTTTTGAAACATCTACTCCTTTAAATAATGCCATTAACCTTGTTTCTCCACCTTCTACAATTATTTCGTATACCATATAAGCCTTATTTAATCCAGCTTGTGGCCATGCATCTGAATGGTTGTCTATCATTACAGCTATAGGTCTTTGGGTTCCTTGATAAATTTTAACTTGCTTTTCATCTATTCCTACTTTTAAAACATCATCTTCTTGCTCTGCAAATGTTTCTTCTTTACTTTCATTTTTTGAGCTTAATATTTTATAGGCAAAAATACCACCAAATACTATAATAATAGCAATTAATATTCCTATTAATACTTTACCTTTGTTTTTTCCCATTTTTAACTCCTTGTTATATTTAAAATATTTAATATTTTTTCTTCTTTAGGTCTCATCTTCTCTTTATCTTTCTCTTCTATATGGTCATATCCCATTAAATGATAAAATCCGTGTACTATCATATAACTTAATTCACGTTCAAAACTATGCCCATATTCTTTAGCTTGATTTTCTACTTGCTCTATAGATATTATTATATCTCCTAAAACATCCTCATGCATAAAGTCGTTTTCTTTTATTTTTCTGTCAAGCTCGTCCTTTTCAAACATAGGAAAAGATAATACATCTGTTGGCTTGTCTATATTTCTGTATGTTTTATTAATTTGTCTTATCTCTTCTTTTGTTGTTAATGTTATTGTAATTAATAACTTGGATTTTTCTAAATTTTCTTCTTTAAAACATGTTTCTATTACTGGTTTTATAATTCCATCATATTTACTATTTTCTTCTATATTATTATATACTATTTCGTACATTATACTTTCACCTGATTTTTTGTATATTTTCCTTCTGATTTATAGGAATTTTGTATTTGTTTCATAACGCCATAGTCTACTAGTTTTCTTTTATAATATTTTATAATTTTACTATAGTCTATTTTTGTGTTATGCAATTTTTTAATATCATCTTTTATAAACAATATTTGTTTTTGCTTTATGTATTCTCCAAAGTCCGCTTCTTTTAATGTTGAAATTTGTTTATATTTACTCCAGAATTTTTTATATTCATCTCTTTTGGCAGGGCTTTCCCAATATACCTTTGTTGATAATAATTTTATGTTGTAGTCTTCTATTAGGTTCATTAGCATTGTATAAGCTTTTTCTCTCTTTGCTGCAATTTTTGTATCTTGTACTAATACTCTTGCATCTTTTAATAATTTTTCATAACATTGCTCTGCAACAACTAATGGCAAACTATGTGTAAATAGCTTTCTACTAATTCCTAGTAGAATCATATTCTTTTCTATGTTATCTTTTGTATCTAGCTTACCTACTGTATATGTTTCATATTTTTCGTACTCTGATACAATTTCTGAGTACTCTCCTTTGTTTTCTAACTTTAGTGGTAATATATTTTGTATGTACTCTTCTAATGTATAAAATATTTTTGTATATATCCATTCTTTAGAAGAGTCATATACATTTGTTGAATCTGCTAATTTTATTGAGTAATTTTTTAATATTGATTTATATAATGTGTCCATTTTTGAAATATAAAATTGATTATATTTTTGTATTACCTTTTCTTTTCCAGATACTTGAACACCTTCGTTGTCAAGTTCTAATAAGTATTTTTGTTTTCTGTATTTGTATTCCATATACTCATTTTCTTTTAGACTTGTTACTTCGTAATATTTTGACAATGCATTCTTTTCAAATTCTGATGCTGTTTGATTTTTTACTTTTTTATAAATTGAATCCATAACATATTTATCTAATGCTTCTAAATAAACTGTATATGATGCATCATATTTCTTTTCTAGTTCGTCTTTTTTATAATTATTGTCTGTGTTATAACTTTCAAATGCTTTTAATAAATTGTTTCTTTTTATTGAGATAAGTATTCCGTTAATTCCAACTTTTGTTGGTATTAACATTTTGGTTAATGTTTTTGTTATTTTGTTAAAAAACGTTGTGTTAGCTCCAGTTATTCTTAAACTTTTCTCTTCCATTAAAATTCTTCCTTTCAAAATATTATTTTTTCCTTTGTCCCTATGTCTTCAATAACTTCATATGTAACATAAACTTTAATATTTTCTTCATTTTCATATACGTTTATATTTTTATTTACTATATTTTCTTTATTATCAATCTCGTTTTGTAGTTCTTCTTCTAATTGTGCTACTCCTATGTTTTTTGCTTCTTCTATTGTATATGTTTTTTTTATGTTTTCTTGTTCTTTATTTGTTGTTTTTATTATAGATATTGGCAAATAAAAGTCTGAAAACATTTTAAACTTTTTTTCTTCGTTTATTGTATCATAAATTTCAAATTTTGAAACCCTTTTATTAAAATTTATTTCAAAATTATTAATTTTTATTGCATATTTATTTTCAACATTTCCTGTTTCTTTTTTTTCGTCCTGCTTTAAATTTATGGTTTTATTTTTTGTATACCACACTTTTGCTTGTATTTCTCCTTTACTATGCACATATCTAATTCCTGTATATTTTCCTTCCATCCATCCTGCAATTAGTGTTGTTCCAACATTTACTGTATCTCCAACTTTTACTTGTGCAGTTCCATTTTGAGCGCTTATTTTTGTTATAATTCCTACCTTGTCTGAAACAATGCTACAGTATTCATTTTCATCTATAATTTCTGGCTTTTTATCAGATTTTACTATTTTTACTATTGCGTTTGTTCCTTTTAATTCAATTCCCATCCATGCTATATCTTGTCTTTTTAGTCTAATGTTATTTATTATTTCCTTTGTATTTACTTTACTTTTTAGCATACCTGTTTTTAGTCCACATTCTTGTAAATTTTGAGTTAATCCTATTATTTCATTTCCACTTTCTTCTCTAATTTCTATATTCCATATAAAATTCGAACTTATAGCTATTAATACTATTAACATTATTAATAATGCTGCAAACAACTTTCTTTTTTTATATCTATGCATTACAAATGGCAAGCCTTTTTTCTTTAATATTTTTATTTTACATTTTGTTTTCTTTGCTGCATCTACCATATACTTAAAATCTTTAGTTCTTACATTTAAATATAAATTTACATTTTTATCTCTTTTTAAATTCCATATTACTATTTTACTATTTGTACAAATGTTTATAAATCTTTCTATGTAATACCCTTCTACTTTAACCTTTACATAACCAATTATATAACTTAATATTACTTTGATTATCATAATTAACTCCTTTTTTATTCTATTGTTCTTTCTAAGTCTATACTTTCAACTTTCCCTGTTACTCGTATATCATCATTTGTCATTGTTTCTAAGTTTAAGTTATACCCATTAATATTTATTATTCCTAAATATGTATTTATTCTAACTAAAAATTCTTCATATTCTAGTATTCCTTTATAATTTTCTATAAGTATTTCTTCAAATCCATTTATTGTTACTTTTGGGTTATTTGTATAGATTTCTTGTGGCATTTCAAGAAATCTATCTAATCTTCTTATATTCTTCTTTTTCATAACCTCTCTCCTATTTTTCAAATTGATCTAAACTTTTAAATTCATATCCCATATTTTTAATTTCTTTTATAATGCTATCTAATATTTCTGTATTAGTTTTGGAATTTGCATGTAATAGCATTATTTCCCCATTATGCACATTTTCTAATACCTTTTTCTTAGAATCTTCTAGTTGTGGTTGAGATTTTTCGTCCCAATCTTTATATGCAAAAGACCACATTACTGTTTTGTATCCTAATGAGCTTGTTATATTTAATGTTTTTTCACTAAATTCTCCCATAGGCGGTCTTATAAACTTCATTTCATATCCAAATTTTTCATTTACTGTTTGATGCAATTCCATTATTTCACTTTTTACTTTTTCTTCTGTTAATGATGGCATACTTTTATGGTTAACAGTATGGTTGCCTAAACTTCTAATGTCTTTTTACAAAATCTACTTAAATTTTATGAATTTAACTTTAGAAATAACTTATTATTTAGTTTTTGTCAGATTTTAAATAAAAATTTAATCCCTATATTTTTATCTTTATCAAATTCTATTTTTTCAATTAGTTGTTCTAACATAATTTTATTTGGTTTTTCTAATTTTAAGAACTCGTCTGCAATACTTTTTATTTTTTCAAAATCTATTTTAGGAATTCTCTCACTATTTTGATTTAACATACTTTCAATTTGTTTTATTTCCTTTAAAATTTTATCTCTTTGTTTTTGCATTTTTTCGTAAATAATTTTAAAATCTTCTACTTGTATAATTTTATTTATTTTATCTTGATAAATTTCTTCAATGTTTTGTTCATTTATTTTTAACTCTTGTTTTAATTTTTTTAAATTTTCTTTTAATAAATTTTCTTTAGACTTTGCTTGCTTGCTGGCTTGCTCATATATTTGTTTTAATTCTTCTTTAGATAAATTTATTTTTGCAATTTCTTTTTTTAGCTGTTTTGTTACCTCCTCTTGTAGCAAATTCGCTGATATTTGTTTGCAATCACAAAGACCACTATAATTATTTCTTTTTGAACAAATAAAATATTCTGCTCTCCATATAGTTCCATTTTTTCTTTTCTCTTCTCTGCATCTTAAAGTTGCTTTATTTCCACATTCCCCACAATATACTAATCCTTTTAGCTCATGGTCATATTTTCTATCTCGTACTTTTGTGTATCCATTTAATTTATCTTGCGCCTTATTCCAAGTTTCAATGTCTATAATTGGTTCGTGCATATTTTCTAAAATAATATGTTCTTCCTTTTTGGTACATCTTACTTTTGCAATTTTATGACTTACCTTTTGAAATTTCCTTCCAACAACATTTCCGAATATAAACTTCATTTCTTAAAATTTTTCCAATTTGAGCTCTAAGCCACAAATATTTTCCGTTTGGATTTACACTTTTTTTCTTCATATATGTTGGAATTTTTAAGTAAATAGCTGGTGGCAAAATCTCTCTTCTATTTAGTTCATCTGCAATTTTTATTGTAGACATTCCTTTATTTACATACATATTAAATATCTCTTTTACAATTTGTGCACTGTATTCATCTGGTACAAGATGATTTTTAATTTCCGTATCTTTTTTATAGCCATAAGGTGGAATTCCTGCTTGATATTCTCCTTTTTCTATTTTTCTTTGTTTTACACTTTTTATTTTATTAGAAATATCTTGTGCATAGTAATCATTAAAACTTAGCTTAAATGTTAAAAACTGCAGACCATCTGGCTTAAGAGTATCTACATTATCACCTATTGCAATATACCTAATTGTTTTTGCCGGTAAATATCTTTCTAAATAATAACCTGTATCTATATGATCTCTTCCAAAACGCGATAAATCCTTTGTTATAATGCAATCTATTTTTCCATCCTCTATATCTTGTAACATTTTTTGAAAACCAGGTCTATTAAAATTAGTTCCAGTAAAACCATCATCAACATATTCTCCTACTTCAAATAATTCCTCATGTCCTAAAATGTAGTTATCAATTATGTCTCTCTGATTTTCAACGCTTTCGCTTTCTCTATCATCTCCATCATCACGAGAAAGTCTAATATATTTTGCAACTCTAACACTTCTATAACTATTTACTCTATTCATAATTCACTCTCCTTTATTGAGAGCAAATAGCCTATTTATAGCTTATACTTATTGTAATTTGTATTTTTTAATTTGTTAGCGTAAAATAGGCTTTTTATTTTCATTTATATTTATATAATTTATGTACTGCTCTTTTAATAATTTTATAAGTATTTGTTTCAAATCTTCCTTTCCATATTCAATGCTAACATTTATTATTTGTTCGTTTTTCATAACTAGTCTCTCCTTGGTCTTTTTCTAAATTCTATGAGTTTAAAAATTTTTTTATGCAAAACCTGCATTATCTAATTCTTTTGATATTTTAGGACTCACTTAGAACCATCCTTCCATTTGAACATTCCTGTAAAATGGTAAAAGCAATTATTCTTTATATAAATATTTTTATTGTTTAATAATTTTTATAGCGTTTTATTCATATTTTATTCAATCAAAAAGAGAGCCTTTTAGCTCTCCTTTTGATTGAAATTTTTAGTTTTTAATCAACTTATTTTCTCTTAGTCTCCTATTACTTTTCCCAATAATTATCTAATGTCCTATTAGCACATGTTCTGCATGCTTCAATTAATACTAATTTATGTCGTTGTACTAATCTGTCCTCAATAGCAGTATTAATTATGCTATCAAATTTTTCTTTATCTTTACAAAACATAACATAAAGCACATAATCTAATACTTGATGAAAAGATCTAGGCTCACGATTGTCAAAAAATTGTTTTGGACCATTACATTCAAATAGCCCAACTGGCGCATAGTACCATATTCCACATTTTCTACGATATCCACATTTTAAAACTTTTCCCTCTTTAACCTGGCATCTTACAGCATACCGATCATCTTTATATTCAAAAATCTGGACATTTTTTTTCATATGTGTTCCTCCCAATAAATTATTATTTTAGAGCATTAATTAGAATTCTGACCTTTATTCTAATTTTCTTAACATAAACAAGTAAATTAACTTGTATTCTTATACATATATATTACTATATTTTTATGAAAATTACAATATGTTTCTATTTACAATTTACATAAAATATGATATACTTTAAATATACATGTGATGTAATTTTCATCACAAAATTTTATAATTAGCCTTATATGGCGGAGGTATTTTTTATGGTACATACATTTATTTTTTCGACTGCAGTTGGACGCGTAAATAACAATGTTGCGGAACAGTTTTCTAAAACAATCCATGATTTTGAAGAAGTAAACTCTGTAACCGAGATTAAAAGAGATGTTTTTATGTGTCCCTATAACAATCGGATGTTTTTTTCAGTAACATGTACATTCGAAAAAAAATAATTTTTCCACTGTCATATACAGAGGTTTCAAAAAGAGTTCCTTTCATTAGGGAACTCTTTTTCACTTTTTATTTATCTTTCTTAAAAAAAGTATGTTTTAATTTATTTTATAGTTTCATATATATTTTTTATAATATCATACCTTTGCTCTATAATTTTCTTATAGAACTCTTTTCTTAAATCTGACATACAATCTATATTATTAATAAACCTTTTTATTTCATCAATATTAATATATAAAAATAATCTCTTTATAGCATTATTACATTCTTCATTTTTCATCTGTTTTATATATGACATATAATTAATTTTTTTCCCATTCTCTTTTAAACACGAATAACAATTTATTGCCAAATTTTTTAATTCTACTTCAGTAATATTTTGAATTTCTTCATCTTCAAGCATCGGATTTAAACAAGAACCACAATCATAAATTGGAGAAAATTCAATCTTTCCTGTAATCTTATTTAATATAAACCCCCAATTCCCATTATGTCTGTCAGTATTTCCAATTAAACTATCAACAATAAACATATTCCAAAATTTTTGTTTTGTACTTTCTGAATCAATCATTTTGCATGCTTCTATAACTTCAATTATATCATTTAATTCTGTTTCTATTTTTTTATCTGGATTAGTACTTAAAGCTAAGTTTTCAAACTCATATAATACATTTTCATTATCTGTAAAGTCCTCACAGGCACAAACTATTTTTTCTTTTCCATTATATATATACTTTCCTAATACAGTATTTTGTGTTTTAAAACCTACTATTTTAAATACATTGCTTCCAATAAATTCAGAAAAAGCATTATTTATATATGATATATTTTTATTTTTTTCTCTAACTGGATCTGGGAACTTAACTAAATATTTTTTATCTTTATATATTAAAGTTTTCTTTTTTTCGGAACCTTTATAATTGTTAAATTCTTCTTTTGCATTTGTAAAGTCAATCATTATCTTTTCCTCCACCTCTATTAACAATATTATTATTAGTATAACATAGTTTGTGTTTTTTAGCTACCCAGTTTTTACATTTATTTGAAAACATAAGTTATCAACGTAATAAAAAATTTACTTTCACACTACATTTTTTAAATTATATAGTGTAAAAGTAAATTCATAATAACTATAATAGGCTATTTACCTCATTCTTTTATACTTTTTTAATTCGGGACATTAAGTAATTAGGTGTATGATTTCCTACTATATGTCCTTCATCAATCATTCTTTTTACAAGTTCCTCTTGTGTATTC
>CAKPKZ010000061.1 GCA_934167435.1 uncultured Clostridia bacterium
TCTCTTAGACTACCACTTTTTAAATTTTTAATGGCTGCCTTAATAATTCTCGAATAGTCAAATCCTAGATGTTGATAATAATATTTATCTTCTGTTGCTAAAGTTGCTTTGATTAAATATGGACTAATCTTACTTAATTCTATCCAATCATTGCTATCATCAAAAATAAGTTTATTTTCATTATCATATAGATAGTAAGATTGTGTTTTATGAATAGATAATTTAGGAGTAATATAACAATAGCCATAAAGTAAAATATTCATTACAACAAAAATAACGCCAAGACTGAATATTGTTTTGATAAAAAAAACGAATTTTTTAAATATTTTTTCTTTAATCCTTATCATATGACAATCACTCTTTTCAAATAAATATGACAATTTTAATCTTTATTTATATTATTAGTTAAAAAAAAATAAATATAAGTTTTATTTTTAAAAAACTTGTGGTATAATGTCTACTGATTAATCATGTAAGGAGGAATTATTACGAAAGTAAATGTTTCAGGATTTATAAAAAATATTACAGATAATGAAATATTAACCATAGATACAATTGGTATAAAGAATAAAAATAAACTAAATTATCTAAGTGAAAAAGATCTTTATACTTTAAAAGTGCTATCTCCGGAAAAAATAATTCTAGAAAGAAACAATGATTTAATCAATAGCGTTTTACTATTTGAAAATAAAAAAACGACCACTTCTTCATATTATATAAAAAAAGAAGAAATCACTTTGGAAATAAATATAAACACAAAAAATATAAAAATATCAGATAATATGATTAATATTGCATATACTATTATCGATTCTAATACTGACTATCAATATAAAATAGAAATGAGTGAATAGAATGAGCATAAAAACAAAGTTAAGCGAAATTCTAAAAAAAAGTTTAAAAAAAGCAAATATAAATATTGATTTTGAAATTAATATTGATAAACCATCAAAGATAGAAAATGGGGATTACTCATCAAATATAGCATTAATTTTGTCAAAAACACTTCATAAAAACCCTATAGAAATTGCAAATATAGTTCAATCAAATATTACCGATGAAAATCTTATTGAAGAAATAAAGATAGTTGCGCCTGGATTTATTAATTTTTACCTAAAAAAAGAATTTCTTTTAAGTTATGTAAATAAGATTTTAACGGAAAAAAGAAATTATGGGAAAAATAACATTGGTAATAATAAAAAGATAAATATAGAATTTGTTAGCGCAAATCCTACAGGAAGCTTACATATTGGGCACGGAAGAGGAGCTACATATGGAGATAATTTAGCTAGAATTTTAAAATATAGTGGTTTTGACATAACAAAAGAATACTACGTAAATGATGCAGGAAATCAAATGAGTAACCTAGGAATTTCTATTAAAGAGAGATATAAAGAATTATGTGGCCAAACTTGTAATTTGCCAGAAAATGGTTATTATGGAGAAGAAATTATTGCTTTAGCACAAAATATTTATGATGAGTATAACAACAGTAAACTAGAAGAAGATATTGATTTTTTTAAGGAAAAAGGACTAGAAAAATTATTATCTCAAATAAAAAAAGATTTAGATAGATACAGAGTGAATTTTGACACATTTACGAGTGAACAATCTCTTTATGATAAGTTTTTAGTAGATGACATTTTAACAAAATTAAGAAACAATGAAAAATGTTATATTAAAGATGGTGCTTTATGGTTAAAGACAACCGATTATGGGGATGAAAAAGACCGTGTTTTGATCAAGAGTGATGGAAATTATACTTATTTAACTCCTGATATTGCTTATCATATAGAAAAAATCAATCGTGGATATGATAAATTAATTGATGTATTAGGTGCTGATCATCACGGATATATCAAACGATTGAAAGCTGCTTTAACAATACTAGGGAATGATAGTAACTTATTGGATATAAAAATTCTTCAAATGGTTAGATTAATCAAAGATGGTGAAGAAATAAAATTAAGTAAACGAACGGGAAAAACAATCACCCTAATAGATTTAATAGATGAAATAGGCGTTAATGCAACTAGATACTTCTTTTCGTCACATAGTTTGGATACTAGTATGGATTTCAATATTGATTTGGCATTAAAACAATCAAACGAAAATCCAATATATTACATTGAATATGCAAATGCTAGAATATGTTCAATATTAAGAAAATATCATCAAAGACCAAAAATAAAAGAATATTATTTAACACTAAAATCGGAAAACACATATATTATTTTGAGTAAGTTAATGGAATTTGAGGATATTGTCATATCAGCAGCTAAAAAAGAAGCACCTCATATTATTGCAAATTATGTTTATGAATTAGCCACATTGTTCCATTCTTATTATACAAAAGAACAAATAATTACAAGTGATACTACTGAAACGGAAGAAAAGATTAATTTAATATTATCTACCCAAATAGTCATTCAAAATGCCTTAGATTTGTTAGGCATAATACCCAGAGAGGAAATGTAGGAGGACATTATGAAATTAAATAATATACCAAAAAGTGAATTAGAATTATTATCATACAAGGAAATTGCAAAGATGTATTTAGAAGAAAATAAAACAACAAAAAATACAGCTGATTTATTTAAAGAAGTGTGCAAACTACTAGGATTATCTGATCAAGAGTACGTAGATAAAATTGCTGATTTTTTTGAGTCATTAACAACATCAAAAGAATTTATTTTATTAGAGGATGGTACTTGGGACTTAAAAGCTAATCATAAAGTAAAAGTAATCATTGATGATTTAGATGATAGTGATTCAGAAGAAGAATCAATAGATAATGAAGAACTAGAAGAAGATCAAGAAATTGATGAAGTTGATAGTTTAGATGAGAATTATCTTGACGATGATCCAGATGATGATTTAGCTGATTTAACAATTGTTGATGACGACGAATTAGAGGAATAATCTAAAAGATATGTTATAATAAACTGTAATAAAATACACTAAATTCAAATGATTAATTAGATTTGAACTTTAGTGTATTTTTTATTATCTGTATCTTATTTATATAACAAATAAACTAGAAATTTAGAATAAAATTAAACAATTCATCATACTTTTAGATAGGTGATACAAAATGAAAAGAATTACAGTTGGATTACCCAAAGCCTATCTATATTACAGATACCATATATTATGGGAAACTTTTTTTACTACTTTAGGATGCAATGTAATAAATAGTGGAGAAACAACCAAAGAAATTATTGATGCAGGGAAAAAACTTTCTATAGATGAATCTTGTTTATCATCAAAAATATATTTAGGACATGTAGCCAAACTTCAAAATAAATGTGATTATATTTTAATTCCAAGAATTCAAAATTATGGAAAAAATGAACAAGTTTGCGTAAAATTTAATGCTACATATGATATTGTAAAAAATTTATTTCCTAACCTAAAAATTCTAGATTATAATATTGAAAAAACCAAAAATCCAATTGCCTTTCTTTCCTATTTACGATTAGGTTTTTCTATAACAAAAAATCCAATCAAAATTTTATTTGCTTACCTTAAATCTAGAAAAAAAAATAATAAGTATTTTCGTCAAAAAGAACAAGAACAATCAAAAAAATTAAATAAAGAAACAACTAAAATTTTACTAGTTTCACATCCTTATAATATTTATGATAATTACATTGGCAAGCCAATCATACAAAAAATAGAAAGCATGGGTTTAGAAATCATATACGCTAATTTATTAAACGTCAAACTTGCTAGAATGTATTCAAAACGATTATCGCCCACTTTATATTGGCACTATTCAAAAGAACTAATAGGTGCTATTGAATATTATCAATATGCTGTGTCAGGTATTATCTTTTTAACAACATTTCCATGTGGACCAGATTCTTTAGTGAATGAACTAATGATAAGAAAAGTAACTACTTTACCTATTACAAATATTTTAATTGATGAACAATCTGCATCTACAGGGATAGATACAAGATTAGAAAGCTTTATTGATATAGTTCAATCGGAAAGGAGCAAAAATGAATAAATTAACATTTCCACATATGGGATTTTATTATATTCCTATTAAATATTTTCTTTCAAAAGCAACCAAATGTGAAATTATCATTCCTCCCCCTATTACAAAAAAAACAATAGAACTTGGTAGTAAGTATTCTCCAGATTATGTATGTATGCCTTTTAAATATAACTTAGGGAACTTTATTGAGGCATTAGAAAACGGAGCAGATACAATTTTACAGGCAGGAGGTGGATGTCGATATGGATATTATGCTGAATTACAAGAACAAATTCTCAAAGATTTAGGGTATCAATTCGAACTAATTAATTTTATAGAAAATAATAGATTTTCTTTTAAAAAGATCTATCTTTTTTCTAAGAAAATGAATAAAAAACTAAATATTTTTAATTTTTCATATTATGCAATGAATACAATTTTAATGATTATGATTATGGATAAACTTTCGTGCTATCCAAGAGAAAATCTAGGATTTGAAACGGAAAAAAATAGTTTTTTAAATTTACAAACATTATTTTTAGAAGAATTAAAATCATTAAAAAAGTCACCAATTTCTATTTTTAAGTTATATCTAAAGTATAAGAAAAAATATCGAAAAATTCCAATTAATAAACCTAAAAATTGTTTGAAAGTTGGCTTAGTAGGAGAATTATTTTCTATTATGGAACCATTTTCCAGTAATAATATCGAGTTAAAATTATCCTCTTTCGGAATAGAAGTTCATCGGTTTACCACTTTAACTTATCTGTTATTTCAAAAAAAATATAATTTAAAAAAATTACTCAAAAAAGGGAAAAAATACTTAAAATATCATTTAGGAGCAGATGCTACAGAAAGTGTGGTTCTGTCTATGCAAATGGCAGAAAAAAATTATGATGGTATTGTTCATATTAAAAGTTTTGGTTGTACTCCAGAATTAAATGCTATGACTATTTTAGAGAAAATTAGTAATGATTACGAGATTCCCATAATTTATTTTAGTTTTGACTCCCAAAATAGTGATGTTGCTATTGATACTAGAATAGAAGCTTTTTATGACATGATTATTCAAAAAAGAAACCATCACTGATCAATTTATTCATTCAAATTTTTAATTTAAAAATTATTTTATCTCTACTTCTTAAAATAATTCTAAATCGAAAAAAATACTAATTTTCTTTAAGGATTATCTAGCTGAAGATATTTAAAATCACATCAAAATTTTGATGTGATTTTTCAGAACTATCAAAATTCGAAGATCTGAAAATTTTGAATATTAACTTTGTTTGGTATAATTATATTCCAAGTAATAAAAAAATTCTTCTAGCCGATATATGAAAAACAAATTTTCCATAATTCAGCTGAAGATGAAATGAGTCTATGTAAAATGGCAAGTTTTTTTGAATTGGTAAATACAATATTTATTATAAAATAGTAAAAATGAACATTTTTAAATTTAGGTTACATAGCAAAAAATGATCAAGGGTTCCATAATATATTAAACAACAGATAACTTTATTTTGAAAATATACCTAACTAACTTTTGTATATAAAAAAAATATGATATAATATTCTTAAATAAGAAGGTGTTAAACATGAATATATTAATTTGTTTTTTACTTCTCGTGATTTCTGTAGTTTCTCTTTATTTTTTCTACAAATTTTTGGGAAAGTTAGGTTTATCTTTATTACTTATTATAATGAATATTATTTCATTAGTTGCATCATTTAAATATATTACGTTAACAACAATTAATTTAAATGCAAATGTATTTTCTTATATTACAATGTTTACAACAATTTACTTATTGATGGAAAACTATTCCGAAAAAGAAGTAAAAAAATATATTAACATGAATTTTTTTATAACAATCTTTACTTCTATATTATTGTTTCTGATGTCCTATCACCAAGAGTCAATTATTGACTCTATTAGTATTAATATGAAAAATGTATTTATAAATAACTATCGAATTTTAATTGCATACCCATTATCTACTGTTCTTTCAAATTATTTATTAATTATTTTATATAAAAAAATGACAAAATTGTATGACATTCCCTTTATTACTACAGTAACTACATATTTAGTAGTTGGTCTAGTTAGTAATTTAACATTTTATTTTGGGGCTTATTTAAAAATATTTAACTTAAAAACTATTTTAGAACTATCGCTTTCAACTTATATGATAAGTTTAATAATAACCGTAATTTATTCAATTTTGCTCCCTCAAATAAAGAAAGTGAAGGTGGAAAAATGAATGAAATAAATTTATTGATATTAGAGTTATTATTATGTTTATGCTTTGTTCCGCTAATATACAAATATTATAAAATAGAAGGACTATATGCCTATACAATAGCCAATATTTTCTTAAGTTCTCTAATGTCATTAAAGACAATAACAATTTACGATTATGATATGAATTTAGGAATAATTCCATTAGTAACGATTTTTATTATTTCAAATGTAATTATTCAAAAAAAAGGATTGGAAGAAACAAAAAGGCATCTTTTAGTCACAATAATAGCCAATATTTTAATTTATATATTTTTATTATTAATAAGCATAGCACAATCAAGCGGTATAGGCCTTTTTACAAGTGCATCATATAATAATATTTTTGATAACTCTTTAAGAATCTTATTTGCAAATATTGTAACATTTTTATATTCCTTAATACTAAATAATAAGTTATATTTTTATTTAAAAAGAATGAAAAATAGTGTTATAATTAGCAATGTTTTTACAACCATTATTATTCAATTTATAGCGTCAATTTTATTTGGAATTATTGCATACACATTCGTAAAAGAACCAATTGACATTGTAAAAATAATTATGATAAGATACTTAATGAGTTTGGTAGTAGGAGTACTTGGAACAATAGTAATATATATGACAAAACACATTAAAGAATAAAAAAGTAAGGAAGTAATAAGTATGAGAACAAGAAAACAAGAATTAATTAGTGATGAATTGAAACCCTTAGTTAGTGAATTGATAAAAACAGGAAGAGAAAAGTACAATTATTCTCTAGAAGATCTGTCAAAGGCTATTAATGGCCAAAAAAACAGACAAACACTTCATAAATACGAAACAGGAAAACTTAATATTCCTTACGATATTTTATTTGAAATCTGTAGGATATTTAATTTAAACATTGATGCATTTAAAGATGCTTCCATAACCCAAGAAGAAAGAAATTTAATTGAAAAAAAATTTATAAAAGAATATGTTAGTAGTTTCAGGCAAGATAAATCGCTTACTCCCCAAACAGAAAAAATCATCAACACTTATAAAAATGCAAATTATGAAGCAATGACCAATCATTGTGAATTATCAATGAGAGTGTTGGATGATTCTATGTCACCGATTTATTATAAAAATGATAAGGTATTTTTTCAACCAGCAGACGATTATAAAACAGGAGACGATATTGTAATTGCTGTAAAAAATAATATTCTTTCGGTAAGAAGATTATATCGATATCCAAAAGGAATTATTCTTCAAGCAATGAACCCCAAGTATCCCACAATTAACGTGAATATTATTGCAAATAATATGATTTTAGGGAAAGTTACTTCAATTTATCGAGAAATGAAATAATCCGCAAAACAAACAAGATGTATATTCAGTGATAAACTCATTAAGGTAAAAACTTCTATAATGAAATTACTTCATGGCAACTTTAGTATAAAATAATTACAGTAGATTATTTAAATATTGTTTTATTTTTTTAATACCTTATTAACATTATTTTTTGAGATGAATATAATGAAATAAATTATAAAAGAACACAACTAAAAATTTAGAAGTGTTCTTTTATAATTATCAAAATTTAAGAATTATTTTTCAAATTTAAATAATAATAAAAAGTACTATATGGATATATTCACCATATAGTACCTCCTTATATAATAAAAATTAATTTAGAGCATCTTTTAACTTATTACCAGCTTTAAATCCAGGAACAATACGTGCAGCAATTTCAACTGCCTCTCCAGTTTGTGGATTACGTCCAGTATGTGCTTCTCTTTGCTTTGCAGAAAAAGTTCCAAATCCAACTAAAGTAACTTTTCCGGCCTTCTTTAATCCTTCAGTAATTCCTTCAATTGTAGCCTCTAGAGCTCTTGCAGCATCAGCTTTTGTTAAATCCGCATTTTCAGCAATAAATTCTACTAATTCAGCTTTTGTCATTTTTGTACCTCCATAATCTAATATATATAATAAGCATCATGCATTTCTTGTCTATGCTTACATCAATAAGATACCATGAATTATTTAAGAAATCAATAGCTTTTTTTTAAAATATTGCTAAATATGTGGCACTTTAACCATAAGTTTTCATTGCTTCACAATAAATATAAAAATATTAAAAAAAACATTGACAAATCAAATTATTAGTGATAAAATATAATTGCTTAGATAGAAAGATGTTACATTGAAGAAGATACATTTTATTATTTGATAGTGCTAATAGATATATTCTATGATACACTGGTAATGAATAGTTACCCTTTGTATAATAAAGTTAAAATCTTATCTCCTGTTTTATCTTTCGCTCATGGAAAGAAAATGTTATGAGGAATAACTCTTATCGCCACTAAGCAAAACAATTGTTTTAAGAAAGAAAACTTAAAAGATAAGAAATTGTAGTAAACACTGATAATGTTTATTTAAAGTTTTTTATTAATTGTATTATTTATTAGTGAAATATTCTAGTAGGTAATACAGATTATTAGAAAACAGTTCAATTTTTTTCTAAACTCGAATAGATTAGTTTTATCAGGACTAATCTATTTTTGTATCTAATAAAATAAAAAGACAAGTAACTATATAAAATAAAGATGTTTGTAAGCTTAATTCTACATCATACAAAAGTTCTTTTGGTTTTTTGAAATTCAATGGACTTCGTAAAAAATGCTATGAATTTAAATCGTTTTTTGTATAGTTTAGTTTCAAAATTAGATGTGATTTTTCAGGTCAACCGAATTTTGAAAAACTGTTACTTGTCTTTTTCTCTATAATACAATAGCAATCATGTTATTAGAGCCTTTATTAATTACTTTAGTTAAAGTGTTTCCTAGTTTATATCGAAT
>CAKPKZ010000062.1 GCA_934167435.1 uncultured Clostridia bacterium
CTATTGATCCTAATCTTATTCTTTTTATTCCTTCAATTTTATTTATTTCTTCTAATAAATCTATAAGTTTATATTCTTCTTTAAAATCCTTACCATATGATGCTACATGAATACCAGTTATTACAACTTCTTGAATTCCTTCATTTGCTATTTTTGTTATTTCGGATATTACGCTTTCGGGCTTTCTGCTTCTTACTCTTCCCCTTGCATATGGTATTATACAGTATGAGCAAAATCTATCACATCCATCTTGTACTTTTATTACAGCTCTAGTTTTTTCGGTATATGTTACATTTCCAAATTCTACAAATTCCTTTGTCGCCATAACATCTTCTACATTTACTTCTTTATTTTTATTTTTCAAAAACTCTTCAACAAATTCTATAATATTTTTCTTTTCATTATTTCCCAAAACAATGTCTATTTCATCTATTTTTTCTAATTGTTCTTTTGCAACTTGTGCATAACATCCACATGCAACTATTACTGAATTTATATTTATTTCTTTTACTCTTCTTAACATTTGTCTTGACTTTCTGTCTGACATATTAGTTACTGTGCAAGTATTTACAACATATATGTCTGCTACTTCATGTGCTTCTACTACTTCATAATTGTTTTTTATAAATTCTTGTGCCATTGCATTTGTTTCATATTGATTTACTTTACAACCTAATGTTATAAATGCTACTTTTTTCATTAATTTTCTCCTATCTTATATTATTATATTTAGATTATTATAGCAAAAAAATCATATTTAGAAAATATAAATATGATTTTTTATATTATTATTTTCGCATTTTTCCTTCTAATGTATCTAAATTGTCTAAAGCCTTCCCTGTTCCTAGTGCTACACAAGATACAGTGTCTTGTGCTATCATTACATTTATTCCTGTTTTTTCTTGTAAAAGTTTATCTAACCCATCTACCAAACAGCCTCCACCTGTCATATATATTCCTTTATCACTAATGTCAGCTGCTAGCTCTGGTGGTGTTCTTTCTAAAACAGAGTGTACTGCATCTATTATCATCATAGCTGGTTCTATTAAAGCTTCTAACATTTCGCTTGAATGTACAGTTATTGTTTTTGGAAGCCCTGTTATTAAATCTCTTCCACGTATATCCATTTCAACATCTTGAATTTTTGGGTAAACACATCCTATGTTGACTTTTAAATCCTCTGCCGTTCTTTCTCCAATCATTATATTATGTTTTTTCTTTATATATTTTACTATATATTCATCAAATTTATCTCCAGCTACTTTTAATGATGTGCTTACAACTGAACCACCTAAAGCAATTACTGCTATGTCAGTTGTTCCTCCACCTATATCTACAACCATATTTCCACATGGTTTTGCTATGTCTATTCCAGCTCCAATTGCAGCTGCAATTGGTTCTTCTATTAAATACACTTTTCTTGCTCCAGCTTGAGTTGCAGCATCTATTACTGCTTTTTTCTCAACCTCTGTTACTCTTGAAGGAATACAAATCATTATTCTTGGTGCAAATAAAAATTTACCACATACTTTTCCTATGAAGTGTTTTAACATTTTTTCAGTTACTGTATAATCAGATATTACACCTTCTCTTAGTGGTCTGGTTGCAACAATATTTCCAGGTGTTCTTCCAAGCATTCTTCTTGCTTCTTGTCCAACTGCTAAAACTTCGCCTGTGTTATTATCGACCGCAACAACAGAAGGTTCTCTTAAAACAATTCCCTTTCCTTTTACGTATACGATTACTGTTGCAGTTCCTAAATCTATTCCTACATCTTGCCCAAAGTCTAATTTAAACATATAACCTCTACCCTTCTAATTTTTTATATTACATTTTTATTTCAAGTGTATTGCAATTATATTACATTTTTATTTAATTATCAAGAGGTTTTATTATTTTTTATAATTTTATATTTTCTTGCCATTATTCTTACAATTTCTTTGACGTTATGTAATTTTTATATTATAATATATAAGAATTTATATAGAAAGAGGTTTTATAATGTCTATATTTCATTTTGTTTCAAACAATGAATCTGAAACTAAATTATTTGCAAAAAATCTTGCAAGCAAATTAAAAATAGGAGATATTATTGTATTATCTGGTGAACTCGGCTCTGGAAAAACTAAATTTACAGAAGGCATATTATCTTATTTTAACTTAGAAAATGAAATTTCTAGCCCTACATTTACAATTGTAAATCAATACAATACATCATCTTTTCCTATATATCATTTTGATGTATATAGATTAGAAAATTGCGATGAATTTTTTGAAATTGGCGGTGAAGAATATTTTGACAAAGGTGTATGCATTATAGAATGGGGCGAAATTATAAAAGACTCTTTACCAAACGATTTTATAGAAATACAATTTTCAAGAGATGAGCAAAATGAAAATAAAAGGGTTTTAAATATACATACTTATGGAAATAAATTTAACACTTACTTTAAGGAGGATTAATATTTTGAAAATCTTAACAATAGAAACATCTGGAAAAATGTGTGGTGTTAGCATTTTGGAGGATAAAAATTTAATAGAAAAAATAGAAATAAATAATGGTTTAACTCATTCTGAAAGTTTAATGCCTATTATTAATGAATTATTTAAAAAGACAAATATAAAATTAAATGATATAGATCTTTTAGTTTGTGATATTGGTCCTGGATCTTTTACAGGAATTCGAATTGGTGTTGCAACAGCTAAGGCTTTTTGTGACAGTTTAAAAATTAAAACAATTGGAATAAGCTCTTTAACCGCTTTAGCTTACAATTCTAAAAATTGTGGCTTAATATGTACTATGATTGACGCAAAAAATAATAATTGTTATTACGCTTTATATGAATTAAAAAATAATAAATATGAAACCTTAATTTCTCCAACTGCAGAAACAATAGAAAATGTAGTAACAAATTTAAAGAAGTATAATAAAAAAATAACATTTATTGGTGATGCTTCTGAAAATTATAAAGATACCCTTTCTAAAATTAGCAAAGAAATAACATTTTTAGAAGATAATTCTATTCATTCTTATAACTTAGCACTTGCAGGATTGGACACATTTTTATTAGGTACTTATAATAAAGAATTATTGCCATTATATTTAAAAAAGCCACAAGCCGAACGCCAACTTGAGGAAAAACAACTTTTAATGAAAGGTAAAATTTAAAAATGTTTAAAGTTTCTAGTATGACTTCTGATGATTTAAATTCTATAAAAAATATATTAATTTCTGATTTTGATGATTTTTGGGATTATAATATTTTAAATAGTGAATTAAATTGTAATTCTTCCAAATACATTGTTATAAAAACTGAAAATAATGAAATTGTTGGTTTTAGTGGATTAAAAATTATTGTAGATGAAGCTGATATTATGAATATTGTAGTAAAAAAATCTTATAGAAATCTTGGTTTAGGAAGTATTTTATTGCAAAATTTAATAAATATATCTAAATTACAAAATTTAAAATCAATTACCCTTGAAGTGGCAGAAAATAATTTGCCTGCAATACATTTGTATAAAAAATTTATGTTTAAAATAGTTGGCATAAGACCTAATTATTACAATAACGAAACTAATGCTATTTTAATGACAAAAAAATTATAGAAGCACTTAATTTGCTTCTATAATTTTTTATATATATTTTTCTACAATTAATACAGGTCTTCCGCTTCTAGTTGTTCCAGATATTTCTTTTATAACAAACCTACCTTTTCCTCTAATTGTAATTATATCACTTATTTTTATTTGCTTTGACACTTTAGTTTCGCATTGTCCATTTATAAATACTCTTTCACCATTTATTATTTGAACAGCTTTACTTCTAGATGTTTTTGCTAAGTCTGAAACAATGTTATCTAATCTTAAAGATGGTACTATAATTTTTATTTCTTCTATTTTTATTTCTTGTTTTTTTAAGTCTTTAATTTCAACTGTTTGAATTTTAGAATTTTCAAATCTTGTTAATGTTTGCAATTCTTTTTTTAATGTTTCTGCTATATTACTAATAACAATTATATCTGCACCATCGTTATTTACTAAAATGTCTCCTACTTTCTCTCTTTTTAAACCTAGTTTAACTATTCCACCTAAATAGTTTCTATGAGTATACTTTCCTTTTTCTTCATCTCCAAGTGTAATTCTTATTATTTTTATTATTTTTTCGTAGTTCTTTTCTATCATATTTATATCATATTTTTCTGGATATATAATTAAAATTTTTCTTTCTGCTTCTTTATAAGCACCATATAATATATAATTTTCAAATTTTATTTTTCTTAAAAAGTTTTCTACTAAAGAAATTTGATACATATCTAAAAAGTCTGTATATTCTATTTTTCCCTTTGAATATGAGAATTCTATTTTATCTAATACTTGTGCCAAACATATTTTATCTTCTTGTCTTTTGTACTCATTTAAAAGTTGTTGTTTATTCATTATCTTTTCCTTCCTTTTTCAAACAATTATGTATAATAGTTTTAGTATCTACTTTGTATATTTCCTCTAATTCTTCTACACTTCCATGTTTTATATATTCATCTGGATACGCATAACTTTTAATTTTTACATTGTCTATTTTATTGTCAATTATTAATTCTTTTACTGCTGTTGCTAAACCATTTATTATTGTTCCATCTTCTATTGTTATAACATTTTTGGTTTTTTGAATTGAGTTTTTTATTGTTTTTGTATCAAATGGTTTTAAAAATCTTGCATTAATTACTTCTACACTTTTGTTATTTTCTTCTAATTTTTTGGCTACTTCCATTGCTCTTGATACTGTTTTTCCAATTCCTATTATTGTTATATCTTTACCTTGTTTTAATATTTCTGCATTTCCAATGTTTAGTTTGTTTGTTTCCTTAAATTTATAGTTTCCTTCTCCTCCTCTTGGATATCTAATTATTACTGGTCTATTTAATTTTATAGCATATTCTAACATTTCTTCTAATTCTTTAAAATCTTTTGGAGCCATTATTGTTAAATTTGGCACTAGTCTAAAAAATGCCATATCTAAGGTTCCTTGATGTGTTTCACCATCTGCTCCAACTATACCTGCTCTGTCCACACACATTATAACTGGTAAGTTTTGCATTGCAATGTCGTGTATAACTTGGTCATAGCACCTTTGATAAAACGAAGAATATATTGGTACAACAGGTATGCATCCTTCTTTTGCCATTCCCGCTGCCATACATAATGCATGTTGTTCTGCAATTCCTACATCAAAAAATCTTTCAGGGAATTTTTTTTGAAACTCTGCCAATCCTGTTCCATCTTTCATTGCTGCAGTTATTGCTACTATATTCTTATTATTTTCTGCAAGTTTTATAAGTTTTTTTCCAAAAATTTTAGAGTAATCTGCTTCTTTATTTTTTTTAGGACTACCATCTTCTATATTAAAAGGTCCTGTCGCATGAAATTTGTCTGGATTTGTTTCTGCTGGAATGTACCCTTTTCCCTTTTTAGTTAATACATGAATTAATACTGGTCCTTTTACTTGCTTACTAAGTTGCAATAAATTTTCTAATTGTTCTATGTTATGTCCATCAACTGGACCTAAATATGTAAAACCTATATCTTCAAAAAACATTTTTGGAATAACTAGCTGTTTTATACTTCTTTTTACTCTTTGTATAATTTTAACTGTTTTGTTTCCTAATACTGGAACTTTATTTATTATTCTTTTCATAGAAATATTGGACTTTGTGTACATTTTTTTTGTTCTTAATTTACTAAGTAATAAATTTATTCCTCCAATATTTTTAGAAATACTCATTTCATTATCATTTAATATGACTGTTATATTTATTTTACTTGCTCCTGCATCATTTAATGCTTCTAATGCCATTCCTCCTGTTAAGGCTCCATCTCCAATTACTGCTATAACATTATTTTCTTTTTCGTTTATATCTCTTGCTCTTGCCATACCTAGTGCTGCAGAAATTGAAGTACTACTGTGTCCTGTATTAAAACAGTCTGCTTTTGATTCGTTAGTTTTTGGAAATCCTGCTATGCCATTTAGTTTTCTTATTTGTTTTAATTCTTCTTTTCTTCCGGTTAAGATTTTATGCACATATGATTGATGACCAACGTCCCATATTATTTTGTCATTTTTTATATTAAACACACTATGTAATGCTATTGTTAATTCTACTACTCCTAAGTTTGAAGCTAAATGTCCTCCATTAACTGATACAATGTTTATTATATATTCTCTTATTTCTTTTGCTAATTTTTCTTTTTGCTCTATATTTAATTTTTTAACATCCTCAGATGAATTTACTTTTTCTATCATTTCATCACCTATTTCTAATTTTGCACTATAGATTTTAACATATTATTGCTTTTTTTTCTATATAATTTAGAATAATTGTTATATTTTAAATTAATATAACAAAAAAACAAATGTCAAAATGTATAATTTACATCTTTGACATTTGCTTTTTATTAGTTCAGTTCTATTTTATATAAAGTGTAAACCTACAACCACCGCAAGCCTCCTCATACGTTGGCGGACAGTTGTTGCGAGAACTTAGTGAATAGACCATGCAGTCTTTCCCTCCTCTTAGAACTCGACGGGCTCCCCAGAACGAGTTGGCCTCTTGTGTCCATTCCAATCTATTTCCTAATAAGTCATATACATTATTTATTACATCTTTATTACCTTCTCCTCCTGTTATCTCTCCTGTGTTTATTACAGCATTTTGCAATTTACTTGAATCAGTTGATGTTACATCTACTCCATTTGTGGGATAGGGGTATAGAACTTTTGAAGGGGAGGTATTAAACTTTTCTTGTATAGGCTTTATTGTTCTTGTTTCTATTTGTTTACTATTATCTTTATATTTCATAGTTACTTCTTTATCACTTGAATTTTTATCTGTTAATATTTTTATTGGAATCCATATTCCTTTTAAATTTAGATTTGACATTTAATAAAACCTCCTTCTTTATTATTTCTTTGCACCACAATGCTTTTATTTAGATTTTTATATGCCAAGTGATATAAGTTTTATATCTCAAACTTGTAGTTAAAAAATTTCCATAAAAAAACGCCTTGAGTTTAATTTTTTAAACTCAAAGCAAAAATTTTTAATTTTAATAATATTATTTGCAAAAACTCCAGACGCATCTGGAATTTTTATTATTTAACTAATTGTCCAGACGTCTGGACAATTTTTACACATTAATTACAATTTTTTTAAATTTATTGTAAAGGTTATTGTAAAGTTTGTTGTAAAGTTTATTGTAAATCTAATAATATTTTCCAATAACCTTTTTTGTTTGCACCAACTCTTTCTAATACATTATTATCTTTTAATTCTTTTATATTTGTAGCAATAGATTGTCTACTTACTTTTAATTTTTTTGCTATATCAGCTTGAGTAATATTAGGTCGCTCTATTATTATATTTATAATTTCCTGTTGTATTTTACTTAATGGAAGTTCATTATTATTAAACTTCTTTTGATTTTTGTTTGATAAATCATAAGTACCATAGTTTTTATCATAATAAGAAGGCCTTAAAAAACTTGCCTCAAAAAACTCATCATATTGAAATTTAGGTTCTTTAAGCCCTGCATCTTTCATTAATTCTCTCATTCTTCCTATACCTGTTCCAGCTTTTTCTATATAATGTGTTCTTCTTAGTAAATCTGCAATAATAGGATTTCGAGCAATACTTCTTTTTCCAAAATTGTCTTTCGTAATTCCTTTTGGCACGCCTCCTGGACTTACTATTGAAACTCTATCATCATAGATTTCTACCATTACTCTTGCACCTTCCTCAAAATATTGGCGATGGCATATACCGATTTATGATAGCTTCTTTTAATACATCTTCTGGAATTTCTAAAACCTCTTTTCTTGTTGCGTTTCCTTGTTCCCTCATAACCTCTGCATTAATTAAATATGTCAAATTTATGTGCTTTTTAGCAAATGCTAAAGCATCTTCAATATTGGTTATGATATCTTTATTACAATCCAATGTATCCAAAATATATACTCTATTTGTACCTTTAAAAGCTATACAAGTTATATAATTTTGAATTAAGAAATTAGTAGGATTCTTTGCAAAGAAAACAACACCTGCATTTGTAAACATATATTGATTATTTACTTTTTCTAAACAATTTAAGTTTATCAATAATTCTTCTCTTGCAATTGTTTCACTTGTATTAGATAATTTTAAAAAGTTTTTATAAGCATTTTCATCAAAGTCCTCTGGGTATTTGGCTTTTTTATTTATCATCCTGTCAAACTGTATTTTTCCACCATCTTCTAAATACTCTCTAATTTCATTTCTATTCATCTTTTGACACATTGCACCTGCTCTTAAATAATACCCATCACTTGAAGAATATGGCTTATCATCTCCTTCTGGTACATTTACAACAATAACATTATCTACTACTTCAATTTTCACATTTATTCTTGGCTCTATTTGGTTTATTTGATTTTGTATGTTTGCTCTTTGATTATTAGATGTATCTGTACCAATTATATTTCCATCATCATCTACACCTATCAATATTTTTCCACCCATACTATTAGCAAATGCAACTACTTCAACTGCAAATTTTTTTCCTAAATTTTCTTTAAATTCTAAAGTATATCCTTCCCCTTGTTTTGCTAGTATTTTTAATTCTTCTATTGTCATCACTACCACCTTTCCAATTTTGCAAGAGCCTCTTGCAAAATTTATTATAACATTTATTTCCAAATTTTTCATTAAAAATCTAAAATTTCCTGTTCTTCTTGCTTTTGGTATTGTTATATTAGGTATATAATAATCTCCAACTAATCTATATTCAATTCCTGTTCTTTCATCTATAAACTTTTCTTTTAATTCTTTAT
This sequence comes from uncultured Clostridia bacterium, assembly GCA_934167435.1. GTDB lineage: Bacteria > Bacillota > Clostridia > TANB77 > CAG-508 > CAG-269. The sequence continues at coordinate 8,864 of CAKPKZ010000062.1, forward strand.
TTTCCATAATTTTAAATCCTCCATCTTCTATTAATTATTAATTTTATTTTTTATTATAAAATCAAAAAAAGATGAATTTGTATTTATATTTTTTACTATTCATCTTTTAAATATGTGAAAATTTTATTTTTACTAAATTGCTGCTAGGAGGAAACCTTTGCTATTACTGAATT
>CAKPKZ010000063.1 GCA_934167435.1 uncultured Clostridia bacterium
ATATAGGATGATTGCAAACAAGAAAAACTTTTTTACACAGGGGTTAGAAGGTATAAAACCAGAAATTCTTGCTTTAGGAAAATATATTCAAGAAACAGGAACAGAAGATGAATTTGTATATGATTTGCTTCGAGATAGATTAAAAATGAAAAATCTAACACCTGAGAATATAGAAAGTTTGATACAACAGCAAAAGAAAGCAGCAGAAGTAAGAAGAAAACAGTTAAGAGCTGAAAAAGATAAAGAAGATCCAGAAATAAAACATGAAGAAGAGGAAAGCATAAAAGATGAAGTCGGGGATGAATTCAAACCAGAAACGGAAACACAACAACAAGAACAACAACAAGTAGAAACAATGTGGCAAAATAGATTTCAATCGTGGGATAGGAAATCAATTACTTTACTAAATACAGATAAGAAAAAAGAAGAAGCAGTACAAGCAATGCAAGATGTTGAAATTGGACATGTACAAGAAGAAATACTTGAACAACAACAATTAGAAGAACAAAGAGGATAAAGGGAGATAGATAACTTTTATGAAAGAAGTGTATAGAGAAGCATTTTCAGAAATTGATGAAATATTTAAGTTAATGCCAATAAGTTTTATAAATAAGATACCAATAAAATTTAGGAATATGATACATAATGAAAAATCAAAAGAATATCAACCTATAATAGAAGAACCACTAGAAAACTATACTTTAAAAGATGAAACTATAATTATATTATCATTAATTTATAGAGATTTCTTATGTTCAAAAGAAGAAAAAGAAAAATTGAAATTACGAGATACACAAAGAATGAAGGAAGTCGAAGATGAATTAAGAGAAAAATATAATATAGATAATTTGTTTAAGAATAGACAAAAAGCACAGGAAGATGAACAAGTACAAACCAATAATAGTCTTTTAGTTATTGAAGAAGAAAAATGGTATAAAAAGCTATTTAATATTATTAAAAAGTTATTTAAAAAAGGATAATGATTATATGATGAACCTAATTAGTAAAATAAAAGATAATATAATAAAATTATTTTCAAAAACTAAAAGAATAGAAGAAAACTTTGAAAATAAATTATTAAAACAATATGGGGAATGTAATAAAAATAATAAGTTAAATATCAAGATTTTATTTATAGCTGATACTCATAATTGTTTATCTTACGAAAAGGAAACATTAGACCAAATAAAAAGTATTATAGAATACGATTATTGTATTTTATTAGGTGATCATTCTGTAGATGATTTATATGAAATAACAAAAATTATTCTAAAATCAAAAATATGTGGTATATTAGGAAATCATGATGGTTGGGAAAAATATAAAGAATATGATATAGAAAATATTAATGGAAAAGTTATTAATATTAATGGAATCAAAATTGCAGGTATAAGTGGAAGCTTTAAATACAAAAATTCAGACCAATATGCTTTATATACTCACGAAGAAAGCATTGAAATAGCAAATAATATGGAAGTTGCAGATATATTAGTTAGTCATGATAAACCTTTTACCGAAAAACAATATGGAGATGCTCATGATGGACTAAAAGGGATAACACAATATATTTATAAAAATCATATACCTTTACATATACATGGACATTTACATGAAGAAAGTGAAGAAATATTAAAAAATGGAACAAAGAGTATAGGAGTGTATAAAGTTAAAATATTGGAAATATAAAAGATGGAGTGATTATTAATGGAAAATAGTGAAAAAGGAACTGTTAAAGTAAATATCATGGAAAATGTTGAGAAAACAAAAAACCTTATAGATAAAAGATCTAGAGTTCTATTTGAAAGCATTTTTCCAAAGTGCAACGAAGAATCTAGATGGTATACATTAGATGAACTTGAAAAAATAGTAGATGAATTTATTGAAATAGTTTTTAAAGATATAAAATATGAAAAATGGAAAGAATTTGAATATAAAGATATTGAAAAGTGTTTAAAATTATTTATAATATCTTCAGTAATTAACCATAAATCATATTTTTATGAAGAATTTTTGAGTAAAATAAAAAGTTATATATTCATAAAAGAAATGATTGCAATAGCTTATGAAAAAAGCACTAGACTACCTAAATGGAAGAAAGAAATAGAATCATATAAAATTTTAAATGAAGAAACAATTTTGGAACAAATAACAAAAATTATTTATAATGTATTAATAAAAAATACAGAGATTGTTTGTGAATGCGATAAAGTAACTATAAATAAAAATGAGATTAAGATAATAAAAGAAAAAGTAGAAAATAAAGATACAAATGTAGATGATAATGATTTTGAAAATTTTGATGTTTATGACAAATATGATGAAGAAGTGGATGAAAAAGAAAAAGATAGTTATCATTTTGAATGTGGTTTAAAATTTGAAACTTCAATAGGGGGAATTAAAAATATTGGTCAAATTATTTTAGTCAATCAAATGGAACGGTACAGAATTTATGATACCTGGAACAGGAATAGTTAAAATAATAAAAATATTAGAAGATAAAGTCATTTTAGAAGTTTTAGATGGAATACCTTTAAGATGTGAAATTTTAGAAAGCAAAACAAATGGAAAGAAAAATGTGATTTTGAATAATGAAGAAATGGTTTATGGCAAAACAAATATCCAACCTATTGAAGCAGGATTTTGTTATAAAGCAAAAGTATTGTATATCAGAAAAGTAAAAAATAGATATGTATATTGAAAAATAAAAGCTGTATTTAACAGGTAAGGAGAAAAATAATTATGAAGAATAATATAAGAAGAATATTAATAAATTTAAACTTGGGAAGAATAGTTAAAGGTGTTAAGTTATTTGATTCTCCAGAAGGAATGATGTGTCAAAAATTCAAATATGAAAATGACAGATTGATAGAAACAACTTTTTATAACATAAATAATGATTCTGATATGGAAAAATTAGATGCATTTATTAACCAAATTGAGATTAAAGGAAATAATACAAATATATTAGACCAATTTGATGATGATGGAACAACTATAGATATGATTATTGAAGAAATGGGAAGTATTATTAGTGTAGAATCTACATTACCGTGTGGCATAATTGATTTTTATAACGCAATAAATGAAATTCTAAAGGATGCTTCAATAATAGATATAGAATTAATAATTTTAATGATAAGTTTTTATTATGTAATATCAACATCGCAAAAGGAAGATTATATATCATTACAAACAGCAATTAATATATTAAATGCTGAAATAGAGTTATCAAAACAAGATACTGAAATGATAGATGATTCTACTGATATTTGTAGTACACTATTTGACAAATTTCCTACAGGGCATCCATTAACAAATTTATTTAACTTGATTAAGAATCTAGGAAGATATGAATATAAAAACTTATTAGAATCTACAATTCTAAAGTTAAGTTATTATAATGCGGTTTGTAAAAATGATAATTTAATGACAATGTCATCAGATGAAGAAATAGAGATGTTAGCTTATGAGATTTTGTATTTTAATAAAGGAACAGATGAATTATTAAAAAATGCATACTCAGATATAAATGCAATGAATGAAATTGGAGAAAGATATTTATACTCTAATTTAGATGATGAAGCATATAAAATATTTGAAACTGCAGCATCAAAAGGTAATAAAAAAGCAATATTTAATAAAATCTGGTGTTTGTATAAAGGAAAAGGCGTAAAAAGAGATTATGAATTAGCATATAAAGAATTAGAAAAGCTACACAATGAAGTATCAAGTGTTAAAATTATAGAATTACTAGGGGAAATGTATTATCTAGGAAATGGAACAGAAAAAGATTATAATAGAGCATTTGAGAAATTTTCATTTATTGAAAAATTTAATTCCGAAGCGAAATACTATTTAGGATTAATGTATTTGAATGGACATGGGGTAGAAAAGAATGAAGAAAAAGCAGAAAAATATATAAAAGATGCAGCAGAAATGAGAAATAGAAAAGCAATAATCTTTTTAAATAAAAGAGGCGAAACAATACAGAATAATAGTTTTGACTTGAATTCACTCTTTGATGATATAGAACCAGTAGAGAAAACGAAATTGGATAAAGAGTATGAGAAATATGCAAAATTGTATGAAGAAAAATTTGGAAAGTATCCAACTATATTAGAACCATCTAATATAACAAATGAACAAATAATTGCAGCATTAAAAGAATGTATAGACAAAAACATGGATTTGCTAGATAAAATACTATATGGTGGAGAAATAAAGTTTGATAAAAATGCTTTATATTAAAACTAAAGCAACACTAATCAAGTGTTGCTTTTACGATTTTATCAACAATTTAAGTATTTTTTATTCTTTCAATATACTTAATTATTAAATACTTAATTTGTCTTAATTTTATATCAGAATTAAATTTAGATAATTCAGTATCTGTAAATTCTTTATAAACTTATAAAGTTATTCATCTAAAAGCCAATTTTAGATTTTAACGATAATTGTCCAAAATATCGACACTCTAAAATCAATTTTAAGCCATTTAAAATATTTAACCATATAACTTTGTTATCTAATATTTTCGCAATTATTGATTATATTAGATTTTAACAAATTCTATAACAAAAACTATATAGATTTACACTAATATATAGATAACCAGGATATGCTGAAAAAGTGCCAAAAAAGCGACGCACGAGAATCGATTTTAAGCCATTTTAATTTTTAAGACATATAGTTTTGTTGCCTGCAAAATAGGCTAAATATTGAGATATAGGCATTTTAGAGAATTTACAGAAAATTTTTATAAAATAATATAGTAAAAAAATTATAATGAATAAAAATTAAAATTATAAACAGAAATTCATTTAAGATAATAAATTATATAAGTATGTAAAATAAATTGATTATAATAGACTTAAGAAAATCGATTATAAGAGGTTTTTATAAATAAGTAATATAGTTTGATGTTAAAATATTATATAAAAGGAGCTTAAACATAGAAGTATCAATAGTTCGAGAGAGAGCCGTAAACATAGGCTTATATTTTTGCTCCTATTCCTTTTTGCGCAAAACTTTGATTTTGTGTAATGTTATATCTTACAAAAATAAAAAGTTATATACATATACTCCCTATTTGACTTATAAAATAATTATAAAAACTATTTAATATATGTCTATTTTAATATCATAAAAAAAATATAATGTCAACATTATTTTAAAAAAATTATGAATTTAAGTAATCTGAGAAAAATACTATTTTTTTATTTTCTTCTGATACACTTTTTTCTTTTGAATATTTTGACCAATCTGATACTTCACGTTCTTTTAAACAATAATAAGTAAGATTTTCACATAAACTGTATTTGTTTTCAAAAAAATCATTATCAACGTAATATGGTCTCAACCTTTCCTCATCTAATTTAACTCTACATTCAATAAAATTTCTTGCTGAATAAAAATCACTATAACTGGAAGTAAAAAATGGTTTTCCAGAACTATATCTTATATAAATAACATATTCTTTCATACTATTCCCCCTCTCTATTATAAATTATAACATAATTATGTTAACATTACAATAATATATTATCGACATTATTCGACACGTTAAATTTAATTTATATGTTATAATATTATAAAGGGGTTGATTATATGTTAGGTTTAATAATTTTAATAGTAGTTATATGTTATATAATTTTAAAAAGAAATAATAATTCAGTAAATAAAGAAAAGATATATAATACTAATATTCCTAAAATACAAGATGAAATTAATTATAAAAACTATTATAAACCCAAAAGATATGTTACTACTATGAACGAATTAAATTTTTATAATGTCTTATTGGAAATATCAAAAGAATTAGATATGATATTATTTTCGCAAGTATCATTATATAACATTATATCTATGAAAGAAAATTTGGATTATTCAACTAAAACTAAATATTTTAATAAGATAGCTTCTAAAAGTATAGATTTTGTTTTAGTAGATAAAAATAACTGTAGAATAAAACTATGTATAGAATTAGATGACACAACCCACTATAAGCAAAAAAGAATTGAGAGAGATAAATTTATTAATAAATTATTTAAAGACCTAGAAATAGATTTATTAAGGTATCCAGTATATAAAACATATTATAAAGATACATTAAAGAAAAAAATATTAGAAAATATAAAAGAACATTATTATATAGATTAAGAGGTAGTTTCTATACTACCTCTCTATATTGGAATGGGTTAAAATAAAATAACTCTTTCTCTTCTACTTTATAACTTTGACTAAAATCAATTTTTGCTTCTTTTAAATCTTTAATATTTCTATAATATGTTGTTGAACTCATTTTTAATTTTACATCTTTTAAACCATTCAATTGGATAGAACAATAAAAATTAAATAATAGATTTGCTTTAGAAGGTTTATATAAATGTGTTAATCTATTGTATACATCTTCTCTACCTCTTACTATTTTTAAATCATTTTTTATAAATTGTAATACTTTCATAAATTCATCACTCCATATATTTTTTAAATCATTATATTTAATATCTATAATCTTTATATGTTTTTCTTTTTTTAGTTTTAATAACATTTTCTTTTTTATTTCACATTCAAACCTAATAAAGCCATTTATAGTATTAATATAATTTATTAAATCAAAATCACTATTAATAAATTTCTTTATATCATGTTTTTTAAATTCTAACAACTTATTATAAATCTTAAGTGTTGTAGTTGTTCCAGATAAATATACACTTTCATCATAAAAAAATTTTACATTTCTTCTAGGATAATTGCAACGGCTAAGGCTATTTATATAACTCTTTACATTTTCTTGTGCTTTTAAATCATAGCATATTGCAATATCTACTCTTTGCAAATACCAGTATTTTATATCAGGTAAATTAATATTATATGAAAGTTCAACAATATTAATTAAACTTTTTGATAAAAATTGCAAATCATAATAACCATTATGTGAATTATAACCACATGTAAATTTATGGTAACTACCTTCTATCTCAATAAAATAACCTAATTTTGAAAATTTATATTTTGAACCACACCCAACACGAACACTTAATCTGCTATCAAATGAACCTTCTAAATGGTCATTTATTATTTCATATTGTAATTCATTTGTGTAATTATCAATAGAACTTTTTACAATTGACATTGACTTTATTTCGTCATGTAATTTTTTATCTATTTCAGTATATATTTTAACCGTATCTATCATATTAACTCCTTTATACTCCAGCATTTTCCCGTATTTTTTCTGCAGAAGAATTAAATGTTATTATCTATGTAATAATCAATTGCCCTTTTTATAAAATCACAATAAAACATATCTTTTTTATTAGGAACAACAAGACTAGTACAATAACAGTCCATTTTTAAAAATGTTACCATTGGTATTTCTACAGTTAATTTTTTATAATCTACATTTCTTTTATCCTTTTTCATGAATTTTAATTTCACCTTCCTCAATTTTTTTGCAACAGTTATAACAATATAAATGTTTAAAATTATCTACTTCAGTTTCATATAAAAAACACATCCAATCTAATGCAAATTTACCTTCTTTTTTACATTGATAACATTCACCTTGACCATTTCCTACTGCATTAATCATTACTTCACCTCATTTCAAAAATAATTCAATTTTTATTAAATATTCCCATATATGGGACACTCGGAGGGTGTTACTAAGAACCCTCCGTATTTTTTAGCGCTCCACATTCAGAACAAATTTTATGATCTAAAACTTTTTTGTACTCTTCTAATTTACTAATACGAGTATTTAATTCACTTAGTGGTGCTGCTAATAAAATAATTGTAGTTATTAAACTTAATATGACAATTACAATAAAGTTTTTTATATTAAAATCTCTAAACATTTATAACTCCTTTCACTCAAACGCCGTTAGGCTTTTAATAGGGGGCTGTCCCCCTCTTCAACTATCCAATATACAAACTATAAGCATAAATACAATAGTTTGTAATATTGTCTAAGCTGAACCCCCGCATATCAGAGTAATAAATAACAGGTCTATTATTTATTAAAGACTATTTTTTTAATTTAAAGCCATTTTTTAAGTTACCAATATTAATTGTGTTATCTACATGTCTTATTTGCTCTGTTTCTGTTTTAAAACCATCTTGTGCTAAATTTTCTACTTTTCTATATGTATCAAATGAATTTCTAATACGTTCATTTTGGATAAAAAAGAAACAACCGCGATATTTCCTTGTGTCTGCTTGTCCGTCTACGTTTGTAGTTATATCATATTTTCTAACAAATGTTATACATCCAAATAATGTTGTTGGCTCATATAACATATATGTTTGCTCTCTAATAGGTTTTGCAACTCTACTGAATACTTGTGATGTACCAAATATTATTTTACGTTGTTTTCTTTGTTGAGTTATTTCTGTTAACATTTCTGGTGGAAAATCTTTACTTTGTAAAGAATTAAACCAATTTTGTATTTCATCTAATACGACTATAACTCCATATTTATCATTGTTATAATTTATAATATCTTTCCAATGTTCAATATGTTTATCTTCATGGTCATAATAATAATTTGTAGCTACTTTTAGTTTAGGATACATTTCTTGATAACGTAAAAGTAAATATGTCAATGTTATACTTTTACCACTTCCTTGTTTTCCTGCAATAATATGCACTCCATATTCTTTAAACTCATCAGGATCATTATTGAATTTATCTAAAATAAATTGTTTTGGAAATTCAATAAATAGACGTTTTATTTTAGAACCATAACCAACGTATTGATATTCCCCTTTTTTTAATCTCATATCATATCTAAAATAATAATATAAGAACCAAAAACACATACTAATCAAAAATGGTAATAATATTATTCCTATAATTCCTAAAATCCAAAATAAAAAACTCCACATATTAGTTACCTCTATTCTTATATTTATTATATTCTTTCA
>CAKPKZ010000064.1 GCA_934167435.1 uncultured Clostridia bacterium
ACCAGAATATATAGGACAATTAGGATTTTATGTAACAGCAGTTAATGAAACAAATAAATAGTAAGTTGTATAGGAGAATGATTATGGAAAATAAATACGAGTTTTTTATAGCAGGAAGAGCTAGAAATAAAGAAAATATATTAAAAATATGTAAATTGCTAGATAAATATAAAATTTCTTATTATTGCTTTTTGAAAAATGAGGATAATTGGGGATATGGAAATAAAGATCAGACCCCAGAAGAGAAACAAAAAGAATTTGAATCACTAAATTTAAAGAGTGATATAGTCTTAAACTTGTTTAATAATGATTTAGAAGGAGAAAAGAGCTCGAAAAATTTGTTGTTAGTTTTACCGGCTGGGAAAGCAGCACACATTGAAGCTGGTATTGCTTACGGTTTAGGAAAAAAATGTTATGCAATAGGTAAATATGAAAATACTGATACGTTGTATAATATTTTTGAAACGATTTTTAGTAATGAAATAGAATTAGAAGAATTTCTAAAAAAATATTCAGAAAAATAAATTATAACTTATAAAAAAAGGAAGTGATAAATATGGATATGTACCAAAAAAGAAAAATCAGAGAAGAAAAGTTAACTAAAGTCGGAATTAACTGGGAAATAACGACTTATGGAAAACCTCTTAGAAATACTTATAAATAAAGACTTTAAATTTGACTCCTTTTTACATTTTATAGGTGTAAAATGATAAAAATTTAAAGAAAATAGTGGTAATAACGACTTATGGAAAACTTTTATATGAAGCAATAAATGAGGAGGTAGTAATGAAAAAAATTGGAGATAGATATACTAACAATATTTTTGAGAATATTAAACATATAGATGAATACGGAAATGAATATTGGTATGCCCGTGAATTACGCAGTTTTATCAGCAAATAATAGCGTTTCAAGCGAAGAAGATTGGGTTGTTGAGGTCAACACAACCCAATAAAAACTGGTAAAGGAAAAGAAGAGATTATTAAAGATTATAAACTATCAAGATACATATGCTATTTAATAGTGCAAAATGCTGACCCAAGTAAAGAAGTTGTTGCTTTAGGACAAACATATTTTGCTATTCAAACAAGAAAGCAAGAAATAACTGAACAAGAATATGATTCTTTATCAGATGATGAAAAAAGATTTTATCAAAGAAAATTAACAAAGCAAGGTAACTATACGCTTCAAAAAGTTGCTTCAGCTGCTGGAGTTAAAAATATGGCTGAATTTAATAATGCTGGATATAAAGGATTATATAATGGAGAAACTGCCGATGATATATTTAAAAGAAAAAAATTACGTTATAGAGAAGATATTATATGAATGAAGATGAATTAGTAGCTAATTTATTTAGAATAAATCAAACTAAGCAAAAACTTTTAAAAGATAATGTACAAGGAGAAAAAGAAGCAAAAGATGTACATTATGAGGTAGGTAAAAAAGTTAGGAAAGCAATTGCAGATATTGGTGGAATGATGCCTGAAGAAATGCCAACACCTAAAAAGAGTTTGAAAGAACTTGAAAGACAAAAGAAACAAATAGAAAATAAAGATAAAAAGAAACTAGAAGAAATGAAATAAAAAATTTTTAAATGCAATTATTGTAAAAAATAAAAGGAGGTATTTATTATGAATAATAATAATTTAATGGAAATATTTTATTTAGAAACGCCATCTTTAGAACGTAAGAAAGAAATAATAGATTATATAAATGAATTTGTAGAATATAAATCAGACATTAATGGAACTGGATCGTTGAATAAAATATTAGAAGGATATACTTTTGAACAGGCTTTAGAAAGATGTTTGAATATGGAAAACAGAGAATATGCAGAAAAAAATGGAAGATGCCAGGGAAAGACTTTTTTACTTATTAGAAAAAATGATAACAAAATTGTGGGTACAATCAACGTTAGGTGGAATTTGACAGAAGAAATGAAACAATTTGGTGGAAATATTGGTTATGGGATAAGACCTACTGAAAGAAGAAGAGGATATAATAAGATAAATTTATATCTTGGATTGATTGAAGCAAAAAAGATTGGACTGAATAAAGTGATGTTAGATTGTGACGTGGAAAATTTAGGCTCAAGTAAAACCATGGAAGCGTTAGGCGGAAAGCTAGAAAGAACTGAAATTGATCCATATGATGGAATACTAACAAGTGTATATTGGATTAATGTAGACGAATCACTTGAAAAATATAAAGATGAGTATGTTAATTTTATTGATAAAAGTTATGGAAATAAGTTTATGAAATAATTAAAAGGAAGTGAAAAATATGGATATGTATCAAAAAAGAAAAATGAGAGCAGAAAATAAAAAAAATAAAGAAAATAATACAGAAAAAGGTTTTGCAAATGCCAGTTTTTCGTGGTATAGTACTAATTATCTAAACACTTCCCGAAAACATTGAAAAATAAACATTTTTGAAAATTTTTAATCTTCGTAATTTAATAAATTTAAATATAAATCTGTCGATTTCGACGGAGATAGAATATAATGGAGAGTTTGTGAATGGATAATAACGATTTAATAATATATAAAAATAGTGAAGGTAATATAATTGTAGATGCTATATTTAAAGATGAAACACTATGGCTTACACAAAAAGGAATGTCAAAAGTTTTTGATGTACAAGTTTCAGATATAAGTAAAAGACTAAAAGATATATATAATGATGGCGAACTAGATAAAGATTCAACTATTTCCAAAATGGAAATAGTTCAACAAGAAGGAAATAGAAAAGTAAAAAGATTAGTGGATACATATAATTTAGATGCAATAATAGCTGTTGGATATAGAGTTAATTCTAAAAAAGCAACAGAGTTTAGAATATGGGCAACAAAGATATTAAAGGAATATATGACTAAAGGATTTGCTTTAAATGATGAAAGATTCATTAGAGGAAACAAATATGATAGCCAATACTTTGATGAATTACTAGAAAGAATTAAGACAATCCGCACAAGTGAAAGAATGGCTTATCAAAAAATAACTGATTTATTTATAGCAACATCAACTGACTACAATCCGAAGTCGGATGAGGCATATACGTTTTTTAAAATAGTTCAAAATAAACTTCATTTTGCAATTAGTGGACATACTGCTGCTGAACTTATTTTTGCAAGAGCAGATTCAAATAAAGAACATATGGGATTAACTAATTGGAAAAACTCTCCTGATGGTTTAATATATAAATATGATGTAACTATTGCTAAGAATTATTTAAATAAAGAAGAATTAGAAAAACTAAATGATTTAACAAATATATTCTTAGTATTTGCAGAAGATGAAGCAAAAGAAAGACATGTAATGACAATGCAGGATTGGATAAATGCAACAGATGATTTACTAAAATTCAGAAGAAAGAAAATTCTAGATAATTCTGGCAATATTTCACATAAACAAGCAATAGACAAAGCAGAAAGTGAATATGAAAAGTATAGAGTAATACAAGATCAAAAATATATATCTTCCATGGATGAATTTTATAATAGATATATAGATGAGAATAAAAAAGGGGAATAAAATGAATAGTAGAGAAATATTAGAAAAAATAAAAGAATTATCAAAAGAAGAAAAAAGAAAACAAAAGGACTTTGAAAGATAATATCGTTAATTTAGAAAAAAGGAAGTGATATAAATGGAGAATAAAACGAATATCAACTGCGATAAAACAATTTATAGAAAGTCTCTTGTAACTATTGAAAATGCTCACTTTTTTGATTAGAGATTTTTTCGTATTTATAGTAATAATGATTAAGTAATATATATGTAATTATGCCATTTAAGTATAATTAATTTATAGTAATAAAAATTGAGAAAGGACAATAAAATGGAAAAAACATTAAATCCACAACAGGAATTAGATTTTTTAATAGATGATAATACAACTATTGCAATTGCTACTACTGTATATATAATAAAAGATGGAAAGGTATTGTTAATGAAACAGACAAAGTCTCATTCTGTAGTTGGTGAATACTATGTTGGGATAGGTGGAAAAACACCTATAAAAACATATTTAAGTGATGATAAAGAAAAAGTTCAACATGATACAGTGATTTCATCTATGTTAAGTGGCAAATTTGATATTCAAGAACCAGTTGAAGATTTAGCTGTTAGAGAAGTTAAAGAAGAAGTTGGATTAACATTAGATAAAGAAAAGTTACGAGATATAGGAATGACGGAAGTAAGATTATTAAATCAAAAATCAAATGAATTATGGTATATTAAAAATTATATATATTATGCAGAGGGAACAGAAGGCGAAATAACTGAATCTGATGAAGGCATACTAGAATTTGTATCCGTTGAAGAAATTAAATCAAAACCTATGCTACCTCATGATAGAATTATATTTGGTGAAAAAAATCCTACCATACATATTCAGTCAATGAATGACGATATTCATGATATTAAGCAATTAAGGATTCATTTAAAAAAACAAGATCAAGGAATGTATATATTATTACCAGATTTTCAATCAAGACCTTTTCAAATAAAAGGAATTATAACAAGAGAAACAGATGAAATACCAGAAGAATATAAAATGCTAATAAAGGTTCTTCCAGAAAGCAAATTAAAAGAATACTTAAAAATGTTAGGAATTTCAGAACAGATAATAGGTACAATAGATAAAGATAATTTACCAATAGATTTAGAAGATTATATAAAATAATATTACAATAAATGCAAAATTTATGAGATATTGAAATAGAGAATAAGGAAGTGATAAAAATGGCAGATCATAAAGAAGAAAAAGCATTAAATGGAGATAAGTTTATAAGTATTTTAGGATTAGTTGAAAATAATTGCTTATTAGGTTTTATTGCACTATTTAAATACGAAGATGGACAAGATAGAAACCTTACTCCATGGTATGCATCTATGTATGTAAAAAAAGAATATAGGGGTAATGGATATTCTAAAATTTTAAATAATGCAATTTTAAAAGAAGCTAAAGAATTAGGATACGATAAATTATATTTAAAAACGGATTTAGAAAACTATTATGAAAAATTTGGAGCTAAATATTTGCATGATTTAAATAATGGAGAAAAACTATATTGTATTGATTGTAAAATAGGTACAAATAATGATAAGGAAAGTGAGTAATATGGAAGAAAAAAAAGAAAAGTTGCCAAGTACAAGGATTCAGTGGTTTCCAGGTCATATGGCAAAAACCAGAAGGCAAATTGCAGAAGATCTAAAACTAATAGATGTAGTAGTAGAACTATTAGATGCAAGAATACCAATATCAAGCCAAAATCCAGAAATTGCAGAAATAACAAAAGGAAAGAAAAAAATAATAGTACTAAATAAATGCGATTTAGCAGATGAAAAAGAAAACCAAAAGTGGATAAGCTATTTTAATCAAAAGCAAATACCAGCAGTATTAGCAGACTCAAACACTGGAAAAGGAATAGAAAATTGCTTAAAACAAATAGAAAACATAATGAAAGAAGACTTAGAAAAACATGCACAAAAAGGAAGAGTAGGAAGAAAAATAAAAGTAATGGTTCTAGGAATACCAAATGTAGGAAAATCATCATTTATTAACAGAATAGCAAGAAAAACATCAGCAGGAGTAGGCAACAAGCCGGGGGTAACAAAACAAAAACAATGGATAAGAGTAAACGAAAAGGTAGAACTATTAGACACACCAGGGGTATTATGGCCAAAATTTGAAAATAATGAAGTAGCACTAAACCTAGCATTTACTGGAACAATAAAAGAAAGCATTTTAGAAATAACTGAAGTAGCATATTATTTAGTAAAATTTTTACTAGAAAACTATATGTCGAATTTATGTGAAAAATATAAGCTAAATGAAAAATATATAAAAGAAATACTAGAAAGAGACCTGCCAGAAAATGAAAATATATATGAAGTAATGCTACAAATAGGAAGAAAAAGAGGATGCATTGTATCTGGTGGAAATGTTGATGACGAAAAAACATCAAAAATAATATTAGACGAATTTAAAAATGGAAAATTAGGAAAAATAACGATAGAAGGAGTAAAATAAATATACATGGAAGAATTTATAGAATTAAAAAAAGATATAAATGAAGTAAATTTAATGCCGCCACTTACATGGGCATATATAGGTGACTGTGTATATGAATTATATATAAGAACATCTTTGGTAAATAAAACAAATTTAAAACCACATGCATTACATATAGAAGCAATAAAACATGTAAAGGCTAAAGCTCAGGCGGACACTTTAAAAGAAATATACGATAAATTAACAGATGAAGAAAAAGATGTAGTTAGAAGAGGCAGAAATGCGGAAAACCATCATTTGCCTAAAAATGCCGAGGTACAGGACTATATGTATTCAACAGCTTTTGAGGCATTAATAGGATATTTATATTTAACAAAACAAAATTTAAGACTAAAAGAAATATTAAAATTGTGTAATAAATAATTCTTATTATAAAGTAACAAAAATTTTAATGCAAAACTGGTTGACTAAAAGGCAAAAAAGTGATATAAATAATATCAGTTTAAAAAAAGGCCCGTTGGTCAAGCGGTTAAGACGCCACCCTCTCAAGGTGGAATCATGGGTTCGATTCCCGTACGGGTCACCAAATTAAAAGGGAGTAGCTTTAAATTACTAATCAACAGTCGCGATACAATATTGTATCTGGTTAGTAAGCTAAAAATAGTAAGCAAGACTTTTAAAAGGAAAATGTAATTTTTTTAAATAAATTATAAATCCTTTTAAAAGTCTTTTTTGAATATAATGCTTAAATAAACAAATAATAAAAAAGAAAGGAAGAAAATTTATGGAAAAAGGTTGGTTTAATAAAGATATCAATACAGTTGAAAAAGAATTAAAAACAAATATGCAAACGGGGTTAACCCAAGAAGAAGTGAAAAAAAGAATTGAAAAATATGGACTAAATGAACTAAAAGCAAAAAAGAAAAAAAGCATAATTCAAAAATTTTTAGAACAATTTAAAGACTTTTCAATAATAATACTAATAATTGCAGCTATTGTATCAGGAGTTGTAGGAGTAGCACAAGGAGAGGGCATAACAGACACAATTATAATATTAATAGTTGTAATAGTTAATGCAATAATAGGAGTAGCACAAGAATCAAGGGCAGAAAAGTCATTAGAAGCATTGCAGAAATTAACAGACCATGCAACAAAGGTTTTAAGAGATGGAAATGTACAAGTTATTCCAGCAAAAGAGCTAGTTCCAGGTGATGTTGTTATTCTAGATACAGGAGACTATATACCAGCAGACTTAAGAATTATAGAAGCAATAAATCTTAAGTCTCAAGAAGCTTCGTTAACAGGAGAATCAGTACCAGTAGAAAAACAAATGAGCAAAATAGAAGAAGCAGAAATAGGAATTGGAGATAGAATTAATATGCTATTCTCTTCAAGTTTAGTAACATATGGAAGAGGAAAAGCAATTGTAGTTGAAACTGGAATGGATACAGAAGTAGGTAAGATTGCAGGAATTATAAATGAAACTGAAAAACAAGAAACACCATTACAAAATAAATTAAATAGGTTAGGAAAAACTTTAGGAATAGCAGCATTAGTAATATGTATTGTTATATTTATTATAGGACTATTACAAGGAAAAGAACCTATTCATATGTTTATGACAGCAGTAAGTTTAGCCGTTGCAGCAATTCCAGAAGGATTAGCTGCAGTTTCTACAATAGTGTTGGCAATAGGTGTACAAAAAATGGTAAAAAGAAATGCTATTGTAAAAAGATTGCCAGCAGTCGAAACTTTGGGAAGTGCAACAGTAATATGCTCAGATAAAACAGGAACACTAACTCAAAATAAAATGACAGTAGAAAAAGTATTTTGGAATAACAATTTAATTGATTTATCTGGAATAAATTATAGTGATAATGAAGAATTAAAACAATTAGTTTATGCAAGTATGTTGTGTAATGATACAAAAGTATCAGAAGGAAATAAATTAACCGGGGACCCAACAGAAACAGCATTGGTTGATATGGCATTTAAACTAGACTTTGATCCAAGCATATATGAGCAAATGCCACGTGTTGAAGAAGTTCCATTTGATTCAGATAGAAAATTAATGACAACAGTACATCAAAAAGGAGACAAATATATAGTATATACTAAGGGTGGAGTAGATGAGCTGTTAAAAAGATGTAAATCATATTTAATAGAAGGAAAAACCAAAAATGATCTTGAAGATTATAAATATATTATAGAAAAAAATAATGAGCAAATGGCTAAAGATGCATTAAGAGTACTTGCAATGGCATACAAGGAGATTGATCATAAGCCAACAAAACAGGAAATGCAAACAATAGAGAATAATTTAATTTTTATTGGTATGGTTGGAATGATAGATCCACCAAGACAAGAAGCAAAAATTGCTGTAGAAAAATGTAAAACTGCAGGGATAAAAACTGTTATGATAACAGGAGATCATAAAATTACAGCATCTGCAATAGCTAAAAAATTAGGAATATTAGAAAATGATGATGAAGCAATAACTGGTTTAGAACTAGAAAAGATGACAGATGAAGAATTAATAAAAAATGTTAGAAAATATTCAGTATATGCAAGAGTTTCGCCAGAACACAAAGTAAGAATTGTTAAAGCATGGCAGAAAAATGGGGAAATAGTAGCTATGACAGGTGATGGAGTAAATGATAGTCCAGCATTAAAAACTGCAGACATAGGGTGTGCTATGGGAATTGTTGGAACAGATGTAGCCAAAGAAGCGGCAGATGTTATTTTAACTGATGACAATTTTGCTACAATAGTTTCTGCAGTGGAAGAAGGTAGACGTATATATGACAATATTTTAAAAGTAATACAG
>CAKPKZ010000065.1 GCA_934167435.1 uncultured Clostridia bacterium
GTCAGTATGATGCAATGATGAGATGGATGCAGGATAATGGAGTAGATGTAACTGAAAAACCAACAGATACGCCATCATCTACATTGCAAAATGCTGTAAGAAACACAGGATATATAACAGGAGGAGAAGATAATAAAGATGTAATAAATAATGTATATGACATATTAGGAAATAGATTGGAATGGACCCAAGAGGCCAACAACACTACCGATCGAGTTCTAAGAGGAGGCAGTTACAACAATAACAATGCCTCTTCACCAAGCAATCGCATCCGCTCCTATCCTTCCCGTGACTCTGCTAACGTTGGCAGTAGGTTCACATTTTATATAAAGTAGAACTGAACTCTAAAGCCGTGAATAAAAATTTAAACAACAGTAAAAAAATATAGAAAAATTAAATAAGGAGAAAACAAAATAAAAGTATAGAAAAAGTGGAAAATAAAATTCCACAATTTCTGTACTTTTTTTATGTCAAAGTTATTGCATAATTATGTTAAGTTATCTTTTAAAGAAAAAAATAGAAAAACACTTGATTTTAAATACTTTTTTTGTTATAATAATTAACGTATTAAACACATAAGGCGAGCTAAATTAGGTAGTGCCTATAAAATAGGTCCTAAAAGCGATGAACTTTGTGGAAGTAAAAACAAAGAGGAGGAATTAAAATGGCAGTAGTTGCAATGAAACAATTACTAGAAGCAGGTGTTCATTTTGGACATCAAACAAGAAGATGGGATCCTAAAATGGCTGAATATATTTTTCAAGCTAGAAATGGTATCCATATAATCGACTTACAAAAAACATCAAAAAAATTAGATGAAGCATATGAATTCATCAAAGGACAAGTAGAAGAAGGAAAAACAGTTCTATTTGTTGGAACAAAAAAACAAGCACAAGAATGCATGAAAGAAGCAGCAATTAAGTGCGGAATGTACTATGTTGATCAAAGATGGTTAGGTGGAATGCTAACAAACTTTGGTACAATTCAAGGAAGAATAAAAAGATTAAAAGATTTAGAAGCAATGGAACAAGATGGTACATTTGAAGTTTTACCAAAAAAAGAAGTAATCTTATTAAAGAAAGAAATGGAAAAATTAGAAAAAAATCTTGGTGGAATTAAAGACATGGATAAATTACCAGGAGTTATATTCTTAGTTGATCCTAAAAAAGAAAGAATAGCAATATTAGAAGCTAAAAAATTAAATATACCAGTTGTTGGTTTAGTAGACACAAACTGCAATCCAGAAGAATTAGATTACCCAATTCCTGGAAACGACGATGCAATAAGAGCTGTTAAATTAATAGCAGATGTTATGGCAAATGCAGTAATTGAAGGAAAACAAGGTGAAAGCTTTGAACCAGAAATGGAACAAACAGCAGAAACAGAAGAACCTACAACAATAGAAGAAGTTGTTGAAAACAACGAACAATAATAAAAATAAAAGAGTAGAGCTCTTCTGCTCTACTTTTATTTATTGTATAAATAATTAAGGAGGAATAAAGAATGATTACAGCTGCTTTAGTTAAAGAATTAAGAGAAAAAACAGGTGCAGGAATGATGGACTGCAAAAAAGTATTAACAGAAACAGACGGAGATTTAGAAAAAGCAACAGAATTATTAAGAGAAAGAGGAATTGCAAAAGCTGCAAAAAAATCAGGAAGAGTTGCAGCAGAAGGAATTGTAGAAGCATATATTTCAGAAGATGGAAAATGTGGAGCTATTGTAGAAGTTAACTCAGAAACAGACTTTGTTGCAAAAAATGAAGAATTTAAAAACTTTGTTATGAGCGTTGCAAAACAAGTTGTTGAAAAAAATCCAGCAGACGTAGAAGAATTATTAGCACAAGAATCAATAGAAGAAGCAGGAAAAACAGTACAAGAAGTACTAGTTAGCAAAATTGCAACTATAGGAGAAAATTTAACAATAAGAAGATTTGCAAGATTTGAATCTGAAGGACTAGTTGAAAAATACATTCATGGTGATGGAAAAATAGCTGTATTAGTAAACATGAAAAAAGGAACAAAAGAAATAGCAAAAGATATTTGTATGCAAATAGCAGCAGCTAGACCAGAATTTTTAAACGAAGAATCAGTTCCAGCAGAAAGAGTTGAAAAAGAAAAAGAGATATTAAAAGTTCAAACAATAAATGAAGGAAAACCAGAAGCTATTGCAGAAAAAATAGTAGAAGGAAGAATTGGAAAATTCTTTAGTGAAATTTGTTTAGTAGATCAACAATTTGTTAAAGATCCAAACATGAAAGTATCTCAATTATTAAAAGAAAAAGATGCAGAAGTAGTAGAATTTGCAAGATTTGAAAAAGGTGAAGGAATAGAGAAAAAAGAAGAAAATTTTGCAGAAGAAGTTATGAAACAATTACAATAAAAAATATTATAAACACAAATAAAATGTACTTAACCTATAAAATTTTAATTTTGGTTAGGTACATTTTTTGTATCTTATCTTTCATAAATATTATTAGAATTATTTTCAAAAATTAAATTTTTACCATCCTCAATAAAAATGTTTCCAGAGTATAAATCAATACGCTTTTTAACCCTAACTAATTTGTTGCCTTTTTTAACTTTTAAATGTTTAGGAAACTTATCTTGATTAGCTAGAAAAGTTGTATGTGACAATATAGGATATTTATAATTATTATTTTCTACAGTGCTTTGTTTTCTAAGAAAAGCTTTATGCCTTTTTTCTAAAGGCAATACAACATGTGTTGGTAAAAACTCATAATTGTTATAAAAATCATATTTCCCATCATAAATTGGAATTGTACTAATTTGTTTGGTATTTATTAAAGCATCTAGCAATAAATCTCTTTTAACGTGAACTCTTACAGGTCTATTCAAACCACCACAATCAATACCTATTAAAACATATTTGTTGTTAGTTTGGATTGAATTTTTGTTATTTTTATTATTATCGTTATCGTCTATATAACCCCAATTTCTTATTTTTTTATTATCAATTAAATTCATAATAGTACCGTGTGATTAAATTAGATTTTATTGCATATATATTTCTTGAAGCAAAAAGACGATTTATGCATTGGTCCAAATCTTCATTTAAATTATTATTCATATTTGGAAACATTTTTTTAAAATATGATTTGTAATTTTCTTTTATAGAAGGATTTATATTTGATTTAACAGACTTTGAAGCATATATTTGTTTAGAAATATTTTCCAAAATTTTATATTTATAAAACAAATTAGAAATAGTCTTATTAGAAATTTTTAAACTATCTGATGATAATTTATTATATAAATCTAGTTGTTGAAATGCAAAATAACCAAAATTAATATTAGCTAATTCCTTAGCATATTTATTTTGCCAAAAAATATTTAATACAGACAAATTTTCTAAAGACATTTTGGATAAATATTCTTCTGAAAAAAAGTTATGTACTCCAATATCGTCAGGATTTTCGACAGTTGGGTTTAAATTATAACCTAAATCATCTAACCATAAAGAACCTAATTGATTGTTATACTGGCTAGTAAGTTTTTCTAGTATATTATAGTCGTCAAAAAAATCTTTGGCATTTCTTAAGATTTTAATATTATCTTTTTTCTGTAGACTAGCTAATCTAGGTTTTATTGTAGTTAAAAGCTTTTTTAGAACCTCATATTCTTCATCACCAGATAAAGTTTTATTGTGTTTTTGTAAATTTTCTCTTATTAATGATAATAAACTTTTTATAAGAATTTTTGAGGACTTCTCAATGTCATAAGTATATATTGCGTTTTTATCTTCTACAATTTTTTTTCTCATTAATTTATTATATTTAGTTTTTAAAATATCTTCATTTTTTAATAAGTAATCAGTAACAATAGCTTGAACGTTAGTGCCTGCTAGTTCTTGAATTATAAAGTAATATTCATTAGCATTATTTACAAATTCATTTTCTAAATTAATTAGCAATTGCTCTTTAGAAAGGGTAGGATTTTTTGTAATATAATCTTTAACGTAATCTACAACACTGTAAATGTTTTGTTTTAATCTTTGAATATCTAATTCGTCTAAATTGGGTCTTTTAAATTCTACAATCATTTCTTTCCACCTTATAAAATAATATACTATTAAATTATACCACATTATGTAAAGAAAACCAAGCAAATACCAAGAAAATTTTAAAATTATAGCAAAAATTAATAAAAAAATTAAAGCTTATACTATCATTTTTTTTTTATTTATGATAGAATGGCAAAAGTAAAATATATATTAAGGGAGTGAATATATTGGAGAACATAAAATATAAAAGAGTTCTTTTAAAATTAAGCGGAGAAGCATTAGCAGGAAGTAAAAAAAATGGAGTAGATGCAGAAACAATAGGAAAAATTTGCGATAAAATTAAAGAAATAGTAAATTTAGGTGTAAAAGTAGCAATAGTAGTTGGAGGAGGCAACTTCTGGAGAGGAAGAAATGGACACCAAATGGAAAGAACAACAGCAGACTATATGGGAGTATTAGCAACTGCAATGAATGGATTAGCACTACAAGATGCACTAGAAGCTAGAGGAGTATACTCAAGAGTTCAAACCTCAATAGAAATGAGGGAAATTGCAGAACCATTTATACAAAGAAAAGCAATGAAACATTTAGATAGAGGTAGAGTTGTAATTTTTGCTGGGGGAACAGGACACCCATTCTTTTCAACAGACACAGCAGCAGCATTAAGAGCAGCAGAAATAAAAGCAGATGTAATTTTATTAGGAAAAACAATAGACGGAGTATATTCTGCAGACCCTAAAATAGATAAAACAGCCGAAAAATTTGAAGAAATATCATATATAGACGTATTAAATAAAGACTTAAAAGTTATGGATTCAACAGCAACAGCAATGTGTAGAGACAATAATATACCACTTTTAGTTTTTGCAATTGAAGACCCAGAAAATATAGTAAGAGCAGTAAAAGGCGAGCATATTGGAACAATTGTTAAATAAAATATAAGGAGGATATAAAAATGGATTATAAAAATATAGAAGAAAGAATGGAAAAAACAATTAGTGTTTATTCAGAAAAATTATCAGAAGTAAGAGCAGGAAGAGCAAACCCTGCAATATTAAACAAAGTAAAAATTGACTATTATGGAACACCAACACCAATAAATCAAGTAGCTGGAGTTTCTGTTCCAGAAGCTAGAATGATAGTTATTCAACCTTGGGATATAAGCATATTAAAAGAAATAGAAAAAGCAATACTTGCATCTGATATAGGTATAAATCCAAATAATGATGGAAAGGTAATAAGATTAGCATTTCCAGAATTAACAGAAGAAAGAAGAAAAGAATTAGTAAAAGATATTAGAAAAATGGCAGAAGAAGCTAAAGTAGCTGTTAGAGCAGTAAGAAGAGACGGAATTGACGAATTTAAAGCAAAACAAAAGAACAGTGAAATAACAGAAGATGAATTAAAAATAGCAGAAAATGATATACAAAAAATAACTGATAAAAAAATAGAAGAAATAGACACAATATTAGAGAAAAAAGAAAAAGAAGTAATGTCTGTTTAAAGAAGGGGTTTTGCATGGAATTTAAAGAAGAATTATCTAAATACCAACAAGTTATAAATTTAGAATTAGAAAAATATATAAAAAAAGAAGACTGTCCCGAAAGTATTTTAAATAGTTCGGTTGAATATAGTTTATTAGCTGGCGGAAAACGCCTAAGACCAATTTTAGTTATGGCAACATATAAAATTTTTAGAGATAATTATGAAAAATGTTTACCATATGCAGTTGCAATTGAAATGGTACACAATTTTTCATTAATACATGATGATTTGCCAGGAATTGATAATGACGACTTTAGACATGGAAAGCCAACAAATCATAAAAAATTTAATGAAGCAACAGCAATACTTGCTGGTGATAGTTTGTTAAATAATGCATATATTTTAATAAGCAAAGATTTAAAAGAATCTAACAAAGAAGAATTAGAAAATAAAATAAAAGTATTTAATGAATTTGGATTGGCTGTTGATAGAATGATTGCAGGGGAATATGTAGACACAGAATACGAAGGAAAACAAATATCAAAGGAATATTTAGAATATATACACAAAAATAAAACAGGTGCATTGTTAAAATTATGTGTACGCATGGGAGCAATGTTGGCAAACGCTCCAGAAGAAGACATAGAAAAAGTTTCATGTTATGCAGAAAAAATAGGATTAGCATTTCAAATTAAAGATGACATATTGTCAGAAGAAGGAAATGAAGAAATTCTAGGCAAACCAGTAGGAAATGACAAAGAAATGGGAAAATGCACATATGTTTCTAAATATGGCTTGGAAGGTGCAAAAGAAATATTAAATAGTATAACAAAAGATGCAATGGAATGTATTAATGACTATAAAGATAAAGCAAACTTTTTAAAAGAACTTGCTTTATATATAGCAAATAGAAACAAATAGGGAGTTTTAAATATGGAATTCAACAAAGAAAGTTTACCAGAACATATAGCAATTATAATGGATGGAAATAGAAGATGGGCAAAAGCAAAAGGAAAGTCGGCAAGTTTTGGACATAAAGAAGGTGCAAAAACTTTAGAAAAAATAGTAAGATATGCAAATAAAATAAATTTAAAATATATAACTGTATATGCGTTTTCAACAGAAAACTGGAAAAGAGCAGAAGAGGAAGTAAAAGCATTAATGTTATTGCTTCAAAATTATTTAGATGATTATGCTAAAAGAGCAGATACAGAAAATATAAGGGTAAAAGTTATTGGAGATATAACAGCTTTGTCTGAAGGTATGCAAAAAAGCATTAACAAATGTATGGAAAGAACTAAAAACAATACAGGTGTAACCTTTTGTATTGCTTTAAATTATGGTGGAAGAGACGAGTTAGTAAAAGCAATAAAATCTATAGCAATAGATGTTAAAAATAATAGTTTAGATATAGAAAATATAGACGAAAATGCAATATCTAATAAATTATATACTAAAAATATGCCAGATCCAGATTTAATAATTAGAACAAGTGGAGAAATGAGATTAAGTAACTTCTTAACTTGGCAATCGGTATATTCAGAATTATTATTTGTAAATAAAAACTGGCCAGATTTTAACGAAAACGATTTAGACGAGGCAATAATAGAATTTCAAAAAAGAACTAGAAAGTTTGGAGCAAATTAATTAAGAAAGGAAAAAAGTATGGATATAAAAAGGATTACATCAGCATTGTTAGGATTTCCATTAGTGTTATTAATTTTATTAATAGGAAATAAATATATAGTAGATATTTCACTGTCAATAATAGCTATTTTAGCAATGGACGAATATTTTAACGCAGTATCTAAAGTATCAAAACCAGTAAAATGGCTAGGATATATTAGTTGTTTAAGTATATGTTTAATACACGTGGTTCCAGTTCAATATTTATCCACTGCTGTAACACTATCAATACCAGTAATATTATTAATATTATTTGCACAAGTAATTGCAACAGAAATGAAAACTAGTTTTAAAGATATAGCATACACATTTTTAGGAATTTGCTATGTAGTATTTTTTATGATGTATGTTGCATTAATAGATGGAATGAATAATGGAAAAATATTAATATGGTATGCTATAATTGCAGCATGGGGAACAGACATATTTGCTTATTTTGTTGGAAAGGCAATAGGAAAGCATAAATTTAGTAAAATAAGTCCTAAAAAATCAATAGAAGGATGTATTGGAGGAACAATAGGAGCAATAGTATTAATGGTAATATACACATGGATTGTAAATTCATTTTTTGGTATGCAATATTCATATGTATATATAGCAGGAATAGGATTGGTATTAAGTCTTATTGGTCAAATTGGAGATTTTGCTGCATCTTCAATAAAAAGATATGTTGATATAAAAGACTTTAGCAATTTAATACCAGGACATGGTGGCATGCTAGATAGAATAGATAGTTTAATATTTTTAGCACCATTTGCTTATGCATTATTTTCAATAATGTAAATATAAAATTTGGAGGATATATTTTGATTTCTTTTTTAATATCAGCAATAAAAATAATATTCTTATTAGGATTTTTAATTTTTATACATGAAAGCGGACATTTTATAGTTGCAAAACTATGCAAAGTTCGTGTAAATGAATTTGCAATAGGATTTGGTCCAACAGTTTGGAAAAAGCAAGGCAAAGAAACTAAATATGCATTGCGACTAATTCCTCTTGGAGGATTTATAAGTATGGAGGGGGAAGAGCAGGCATCTGATAAAGAGGGCTCTTTTTCTAAAGCTAGTATTCCAAAAAGAGTAGCAATAGTTGCAGCAGGAGCACTTGTAAATATAATATTTGGATTAGCTGTATATTTTATATTAATTGCTTCATCTGGGGTATATGTTTCAAATGAAGTTGACTCAACAATAAATGGATATGTTGCAGAAGAACTAGGAATATGTTCAGGTGATAAAATAGTAGAAATCGACAATAAAAAAATAAAAAATAAAAAAGATATTGAAAATGTATTAAAAAATAATAATGGAAAAATAATAAATGTAAAGGTAAAAAGAAATGACAATTTATTAGAATATAATACAAAATTAACAGAAGTAAAAAGCAAATCAACAGGTATATCATCTTATTATTTCGGTATAAATTTCAAAAAAGCAGAGGACACATTTATAAAC
>CAKPKZ010000066.1 GCA_934167435.1 uncultured Clostridia bacterium
GAGGTACAGTAGTACTTCCTAATGGTACTGGTAAAACACAAAAAGTATTAGTTTTTGCTAAAGGACCAAAAGCTGAAGAAGCACAAAAAGCAGGAGCAGATTATGTTGGAGCAGAAGAATTAATACCAAAAATCCAAAATGATAACTGGTTTGACTACGATGTAATAGTTGCAACACCAGATATGATGGGTGTTGTTGGTAGATTAGGTAAAGTATTAGGACCAAAAGGATTAATGCCAAACCCAAAATCAGGAACAGTTACAATGGATGTAACAAAAGCAATTAATGAAATTAAATCTGGTAAAGTAGAATATAGATTAGATAAAACAAATATTATACATTTATCATTTGGAAAAGTTTCATTCGGAGCTGAAAAATTACAAGAAAATTATGAAACTGTTATGAATGCTATTATAAAAGCAAAACCAGCAGCAGCTAAAGGTCAATACATAAAAAGTGTTGCTATAACAACAACAATGGGACCAAGTATATTTATAGATTAAAAATAGTTTAATATTAGCCAAAGACAGTAGGCATTTTGTAAGTCCTACCTAGGTATGTAAATAGAGATTTTAGCGCTCTTTATATGCCTATGGCTATAAAGAGTGTTTTTAATTTTAACCAAATAAAATAATACAATATTTAGGAGGTGAAATAAAATGGCAAATGAAAAAATAATAAATCAAAAGAAAGAAGAAGTTTCAAACTTAGCTGCAAAAATGAAAGAAGCTAAATTAGTACTTCTTACAGATTACAGAGGTATTACAGTTGATGATGTTACATCTTTAAGAAAAGATTTAAGAAATGCTAATGCTGAATATAAAGTTATAAAAAATAACATAACAAGAAGAGCTTTAGCTGAAGCTGGAATAGAAGGATTAGAAGATAAACTAGTTGGTCCTACAGCAATAATAATGAGTAATGAAGATTACTTAGAACCAGCAAAAGCAATATATGAATTCACAAAAGCAAATGATTTCTATAAAATTAAAGGTGGAGTTATAGAAGGAAAAGTAATGACAGCAGAAGAAATAATAACATTAGCAAAACTTCCATCAAGAGAAACATTATTATCTATGCTTGCTGGTGCATTACTTGGAAATATTTCAAAATTTGCAGTTGCACTTGATCAAGTTAGAATCCAAAAAGAAGAAGCTAACGCTTAATTAGATTAAATTAGTAGAGTTGTGACTTAATCACAAGAAAGAAAAATTAGGAGGATTAAAAATGAGTAAAGAAGAAATGATTGAAGAAATCAAAAAAATGACAGTAGTTGAATTAGCTGATTTAGTAAAAGCTATAGAAGAAGAATTTGGAGTATCTGCAGTAGCAGTAGCTGCAGCAGCACCTGCAGCAGCTGGAGCAGCTGGAGCTGCAGAAGAAAAAACATCTTTTGATGTTGTATTAAAAGATGCTGGAGATCAAAAAATCAAAGTTATCAAAGTAGTTAGAGATGCTACAGGATTAGGATTAAAAGAAGCTAAAGAATTAGTTGACGGAGCTCCAAAAACAGTTAAAGAAGGAGCTAGCAAAGAAGAAGCTGAAGAATTAAAAGCTAAATTTACAGAAGTTGGAGCTGTTATTGAATTACAATAATAAATAATATAAAAAGCATTGAAAATTTCAATGCTTTTTATTATGCAATATATTTTTACAGTTTGTAATTACAGTTGCTTCATCCAAATTATTTAAATGCCTATTTTCCATAACAATTTTACCATTAATAATTGTAGTAATAACATTTGAACCTTTTGCATTATAAACAATATCTGCAAAAATATCATTTATAGGTTGAAGTAAAATATCAGATAAATCTAGAATAATTAAATCTGCTAATTTATTCTCTTTAATACTTCCAATTAAATTTTCTTTATTTAAAGCTTTGGCACCATTAATTGTTGCCATTTTCAAAATATCGTAGGCAGGTAGTAACATAGGATTTTCATTTATGCCCTTTTGCAATAATCCTGTAAATTTTAGAGTTTCAAACATATCTAAATTGCACCCACTGCCTTGTCCGTCTGTACCAAGAGAAACATTAATGCCATTTTCTAACATTTTAGGTATATTTGCAATACCGCAGCCTAATTTTAGATTACTAATAGGACAATGAGAAACGTTAATATTTAAGTCTTTAAAAGTTTTTATATCTTCATTAGAGAGCTTTACACAATGAGCAAAAATATTGTGAGTATTATTGAAATATGTTTTAATAATATTGCTAATATTTTTTTCGTTATAGTTATTTTCAATATCAATTCTTTCTTTAGAATTTTCACAAAAGTGCATGTGAACATTCAAATTATACTTTTTAGCTAATTCAATAGCTTTAATAACACAATCTTTGCTAGCAGTGTATAGACCATGTATGCCAACGTTTATAGATAGTGTTTCATATTTGTTTAAATAATTTTTTATAAGATCATTTAATTCTTGGTAGCGTCCAGAT
The DNA here is from genome assembly GCA_934167435.1 of uncultured Clostridia bacterium. Taxonomy (GTDB): domain Bacteria; phylum Bacillota; class Clostridia; order TANB77; family CAG-508; genus CAG-269. The sequence goes on from CAKPKZ010000066.1 coordinate 2,450, forward strand.
AAATTATTATCAACATCCATCATAACTCTAGTTACTTCAGCTCGCATGCCAGATTTTAAAATTGCATTAATTATGTTTGAAGTAGAGAAATAGTGGTCATTAACGGTAGTAGTACCAGTTTTTATCATTTCTATACAAGACAGTAAAGAAGCATTGTATATATCTTCATCTGTGAGTTTGTCCTCAATAGGCCAAATTTTTTTTTCTAACCAATCTTGCGTAATGTAACCATCTGAGGATTCACGAAAAATTGACATTGGAATATGTGAATGCGTATTTATAAAACCAGGAAGAATATAGTTGTTAGTTGCATCAATTACTTTAGTATTATCATTATCTATATTTAAATTGCGACCTATTTTAAAAATTTTATTATCTTTAATTAAAATATCAATATTATATTCTATTTTTTCCCTAGTACTATCCATTGAAATTAAATTACAATTTTTAATTAAAATATACATAAAAACCTCCTAAAAATATATTAATATTTTATAACATTTAATAAATAAAAACAATAAAAAATTTTAAGAAAATATATAAAAATGTATTGTATAAATTTTATAATTTGGTATATAATTATAATTAATTTGGAAGGAGTGATATATATATGGAAAGAAAAATAAGAGTTGTGCAATATGGAACAGGAAAAATGAGCGTTTACACAATGAGATATGTATACGAAAAAGGAGCAGAAATAGTAGGAGCTATTGATGTTAATCCAGCAGTAATAGGAAAAGACATTGGAGAAATAATGGGAACAGAAAACAAAGGTATAAATGTTGTTTCTGTAAACGAAGCAGAAGAAATGATAAAACAAACAAAACCAGATATTGTAATTGTTACAACAATGAGCTTAATAAAAGATGTTAATGAAGCATTAATGTTATGTGCAAAATTAGGAGTAAATGCAATTACTACATGTGAAGAGGCATTTTACCCAATGAATTCTAATCCAGAAATAACTACAAAATTGGATGAAATTGCAAAGCAAACAGGATGTACAATAACAGGAAGTGGATATCAAGATATATATTGGGGACAATTAATATCTAGTATAGCTGGTTCAACACACACAATAACAAAAATAAAAGGAAGCTCAAGCTACAATGTAGAAGACTATGGAATAGCTTTAGCAAAAGCACATGGTTCAGGATTAACTTTAGAAGAATTTGATAAGCAAGTAGCTTCAGTAGATAGAATTTCAGACGAAGAAAGACAAGCTATTATAAATAAAGGAGAATATTTACCATCTTATATGTGGAATGTTAATGGATGGTTATGTGCAAAATTAGGATTAACTGTAAAATCACAAACACAAAAAACAGTTCCTCAAACATATGATAAGGATATATATTCATCAACTTTAGGAATGACAGTAAAAGCAGGAGACGCTACTGGTATGAGTGCAGTTGTAACTACTCAAACAGAAGAAGGAATAACTATAGAAAGTGAATGTATAGGTAAGGTATATTCTCCAGAAGAATTCGATAAAAATGAATGGACTATTATTGGTGAACCAGAAACAACATTAGTAATAAATAAACCAGCTACAGTAGAACTAACATGTGCATCTATTGTAAATAGAATACCTGATGTTATTAATGCTAGACCAGGTTATGTACCAACAGAAGAAATGGGAGAATTAAATTATAGAGTAAAATCACTAAACGAATATGTAAAATAATATTATTAATTAACATAAAAGCCTTGATTATACAGACAATATATGCTATAATAAAAATAGATTGTTTATATAAAATAAGAGAGGTGAAAACTTAAAGTATAACTTTAAGTGTAATATGCAAAAATTAATAGATGAAATAAAAATTGATTGGAAGTCTTTATTTAAATCTTTTGTTTCAACAAATGAGCCAGCGAAACAAGATGAAGATGAAATAGAAAAAAGTAATTTATCAATAGAAGATAAGAAAGCTTTAAAAAAATCTTTAATGGAAAATGACAATTTTGGTAAAGAGCTATTTAATTATGGTGTTCAAGAACAAGAAGAAAAGAAAAAAAGCAAAAAGAAGAGAAGTTCAACAAGTATTAATAATGAAAAATTAAATTTTGAAAGAAGTAATAACGAAAAAATACATGACGATGATATGGAACAATCAAGATAAATACAAGAAATTTATATTTCTTGTATTTTTATCTTGACAAATTAAAAAATACACGTTATAATAGACAAAGTCAGTTATATATGGCGAAGTAGCTCAGTTGGCTAGAGCATTCGGTTCATACCCGAAGGGTCATGTGTTCGAATCACATCTTCGCTACCATTAAAAATCGTCGCACATTAGGTACGGCGTTTTTTTATTAGAAAAAATAAAAGAAGGAATAGAAAATGAAAAAAATAGAATTATTAGCCCCAGCGGGATCATATGAAAAAGCTAAAATAGCATTTTTGTATGGAGCAGATGCAGTATATTGCGGAACGTCATCATTATCATTAAGAACAAGAGCAGACATGCAAGATAACGATTTAGAAAAAACAATAAAATATGCACATAGCATTGGTAAAAGAGTACATGTAACACTAAATATATTTGCATGGGATGATAAATATGAAGAAATAATAGAAATGGCAAAAAAATTAAATGAATTAAAACCAGACGGTATCATTGTTGCAGATGGAGGAATAATTGAAATATTAAAAAAATATGCGCCAGATGTTGAAATACATATTAGTACGCAAGCAAATATTGTTAGTTTACATTCTGCTAATTTTTGGTATCATAATGGAGCTAAAAGAGTTATTTTAGCTAGAGAAATGAATAAAGAACAAATTAGATATATAATGCAAAATAAACCAAAAGATCTAGAGGTTGAGATGTTTGGTCATGGTGCAATATGTTTTGCATTTTCAGGAAGATGTTTTTTAAGTGACTTTTTAGCATGCAGAAGTGCTAATTTAGGTGATTGCGCACAAAGCTGCAGATGGTCATATAATTTATATGCTGAAGAAGTAAATAATCCAGGAAATCTTATGCCAATAGAAACAAGTGAATATGGAACAAGTATATTTTCATCAAAAGATTTATGTTTAATAAAGGAAATTCCAGAAATAATAGAAATGGGATTAGACAGTTTAAAAATAGAAGGAAGATTAAAAACAGAATACTATTTAGCAAGTATAATAAATGTATACAGACATGCAATTGACGACTATATTGCAAATCCAGATAATTATAATTACGAAAAATATTTAAAAGAATTGGAAAAAGTAAAAACAAGAGGACTAACAACATTTTACTTTAATGATAGAAATAATAAAGATATACAAGAATATACAGGAAGGCAATACAATGAACATTATGAATTTGGAGCTAAAATAGTTGAATACAATAATGAAAAAACAATAGTGGAAATAAAAAATAAATTGAAAGTTGGAGATGAATTAGAAATAATTGTTCCAAAACAATTACAACCAATAAAATTTATAATAGAAAAATTATGGGATTATGAAACTGAGGAACCAATAGAAGAAATAAGCCCAGGGGTAAAAGGACAAAAGGTAAAAATTAAATTACCGATTACATGTGAAAAAGATTGGATTATAAGAAGAAAAAAATAAATATTTTTTATAATGAAAGAATGCTAAAAGTTTTCTTTCATTATTTTTGTTTTCACAAAACTTTCACAAAAAAATTAGCAAAATGTATTGACAACTGCTAAAAATGGTTATAATATATATAAAGATTAGCAATCTAAAACAAAGAGTGCTAAAAGAGGTGATTAAATTGCTTGAAGAAAGAAAGAAAAAAGTATTAAAAGCTATAGTAGAACAATATATAAATACTGCAGAACCAGTAAGTTCAAATGCAATTGCCCAAAATTATGACTTAAATTATAGTAGTGCAACAATAAGAAATGAAATGTCAGACTTAGAAAAAATAGGGTTATTAGAAAAAACACATATATCATCAGGAAGAATACCATCAGAAAAAGGATATAGATATTATGTAGATGAACTAGTAAAAGATGATAACATAAGCAGAGAAGAAATAAAATATATAAGTGATAAATTAGAAACCAAAGTAAATGAAATAGAGGATTTAACTAAAATAACAGCAAATACAATTTCTGAAGTAACCCATTATACAGCAGTTTCAATAGGACCTAAAGCAAATAAACAGATTATAGACAATATAAAATTTGTTTTATTAAGTTCAAGAATGATGTTAGCAATAATACTAACAGACATGGGACTTGTTAAAGAAACAATAATAAAATTTGATGAAGACATAAATGAAAAACAAGTTGAAACAATGAATTATATGTTTAATAACAAATTAAAAGGTCAACCAATTGAAACAATAGATAGACCATTAGAAGAATATTTATATGACGAAATGACATATAGTGTAAAAGTTATAAAACCGGTAATTGAGCAAATTAAAAAAGTTTTGCAAGATGAACAAATCTATTTAGAAGGAGCAAATAAATCATTTGATTTACCAGAGTTTAACAGTTTAGAGGTTGCAAAAAACTTTGTTAATATACTAGACCAAAAAGAATTGGTTGAAGAAGTGCTAAAATCAGGATTAGCAGAAGACATTAATGTTTACATAGGAGAAGAAAATCAAAAAGACGAATTAAAAGATTTTAGTGTGGTAACATTTAAACATAAAGTTGGCAATAAAGATTTAGGAACAATAGGAATAATAGGCCCAAAAAGAATGGATTATTCTAAAGTTATTTCAGTAATGAAATATATAAATAAAAAACTTAAAGATATTGAATAAAATTATGAAAGAAGGTATAAAATGTCAGAAAAAGAAGAAAAAAACAAAAATGTAAATAAAGTAGAGGAAAAAAAAGAACAACATAAAAAGCAAGAAATGGTTCCAAAACAAGATTATGATGAACTAGATGATAGATATAAAAGAATCTTAGCAGAATTTGAAAACTATAAAAAAAGAAGTCAAAAAGAAAGAGAAAACTTATATTCTTCAATTTTAGGAGATGTTGTAGAAGTATTTTTACCAGTGGTAGATAACCTTGAAAATGCAGCAAAAATTGAGACAAAAGATGAGGAATATAAAAAAGGAATAGAATTAGTATTAAAACAATTTCAAGATACATTATCATCAAAAGGTGTTGAAGAAATAAAAGCAGTAGGAGAAACATTCGATCCACAATTACATGAAGCAGTAAGCAGTATACAAGATGGTAAACTTGGAGATAAAGAAATTGCTGAGGAATATAGAAAAGGATATAAAATAGGAAATAAAGTAATTAGACATTCTATGGTAGTTGTAGCTAATTAAAAAGTTATTAATTTTAAATTAAATGTTTATGCAATTAAGCAAAGCTAAATTGTAAAAAATTTAAGAAAATATAAATATAAAAAATTTTTAGGAGGAATTTAAAATGGGAAAAATTATAGGAATTGACTTAGGAACAACAAACTCATGTGTAGCAGTAATGGAAGGAGGAGAACCTGTTGTAATACCAAATGCAGAAGGAAATAGAACAACTCCATCTGTAGTTGCTTTCTCAAAAAATGGAGAAAGATTAGTAGGACAAATAGCAAAACGTCAAGCTGTTACAAATCCAGAAAATACTGTTATATCAATTAAAAGAAAAATGGGAACAGCTGAAAAAGTTAAAATAGAAGGAGACAGTTTTACACCACAAGAAATTTCTGCAATGATATTGCAAAAATTAAAAGCAGATGCAGAAAATTATTTAGGACAAAAAGTAACTCAAGCAGTTATTAC
>CAKPKZ010000067.1 GCA_934167435.1 uncultured Clostridia bacterium
AAACTTGAATTTAATAATGTACAAAATTGTACATAACTAAATTCAAAATTTTGTACATTTCCTTATTGACATTAACACACAAAACTTTATTTTTCAACTTCATCCTTTTATATAGAGTTTTGGGCTTAGTCCCATAGTTCGAATTTTGACTAGGGAGGAAAAATTCAGTGCTTGTTAGTTTTATAAAATTTTTTATCACTTTTTACTGCAACTAATCTAATTAATTTTTGTTTTTCTTCTTTACGATATTAATTATATCACACCATCCCTTCTTTTTCCAATAAAAGGTATCAAAACAATCAACCTTTTGGGAGAAGTTTAATAGGAACCCTCAATTAATTTTTAGAACTCTAGATTTAGTTATTTGTTTATAAGTAATAAATTTAATGTTAAAAACTTACCAAGAACCGCCTCCGCCTCCTCCAGAGCCTCCTCCAGAAGAACCGCCACCTGAAGAACTTCCTCCTGAACTTCCACCACTATTGCTTGATGGACTAGATGACATTGCTGTTGTTGCAGATGCCATTGTAGATGTCATAAATGAACCGAAAGTATGCAGGTCAAAATCATTGCTTGAATCATACCAATTGGGTGCTTGTAGAGCTATTGTTTCAAACTGATTAATCCATACATCTGATACTCCTAAAGCATACGTATAAGGTAATATGTTATAAAAATATTCTGGATTTTGTGATACTAAACTTTCTAATTGAGTTTTTTCAGCAGTTTCAAGGAATCTCTTAAATCCTCTTAATTTTCCTAATATCTCATTTCCATAAGGGGTTCTTTTAGGCATTATTTTAGCGAATAATATAATAACAGCTATACAAATAATACCAACTATATACGTTATTAAATACATTGTATTTTGTATTAAAGCAGGCAATACTATCATAACCCATGGAATACCTCCAAACATTCCACTACAAATTAGTTCAAGTATTTTAGGCATTTTAATTGCACCAATCAATGAACCTATTAAAAATGTAAAACCAATTCCTGGAAATATTAATGCAAATGGTAACATTGCTATTCCACCCTCACTATATTCTGCTATAGGTTTTATAGTTATTAATATAAATAAAGCAATAATCATCAAGATTAACCATTTTCCTTTTCCGCTTGCAGAAGCTTCAAATATTTTATTTTTATTTTTTTTAGAATTAATTTTCGCTTTAATTCTGTTTAATGTAATATAAAATTTATTATACAAATCAGTTATAGTCACAGAATTTTTATTAGAATTTGGGGTAAATAAGCCTTCAAAGAACATTCTTTCATATTCATTGTTGCCATCATAATTCTTTAATTTTATAATTCTAAATTTCTCTTTTTGCTTATTTAATTCTTTAATTAATAAACCTTGTTCTTTATCTGATAGTTCATATTCTACTGGCTTATCTATATTTTTATATATCTGTAGTGAGTTTTCTAAAATTCTAATTTTAGGTGAATTTACATCTTTTAATTTTTCCAATCTTATTTTTTCTTCCAATTCTTGTATTTTTAAATTGGCTATTTGTTTGTTTTCACTACTTAATTTTATAGAATTTTGTTTATAGTTTCTTGATATTTCTTCTATCTTCAAGTATCCCTTATCAGCTAAATATATTAGTAGAGAAATTATGTCTTTTGTGTCAGCAGTACCTTCATATAAAAATCCTACTTCTGCTGAGTTGTAACCTTCTGGTGGGTAAAATTCCACTGTTTCTATGACTTCATCATCTTTTCCATATTTAGCCCATAAGCTATAAGCTATTAAAACACAAATTAAAGAAATTATTATTACTGCAACAGTATATACATCTATATTTGAACTTGCACCTACAAAATATCCTTCTGGTAATGTAAGTCTAACTGTTAATGCTTGTCCTGAAGTTAAGGTACTGTTTAAAGAACCTGTTATTATATTTCCATTTACAGTATAAGAAATATTTGAGCTATTTGTTGAACCTGTTACACCACTTGAAAATCCTAATAATGATTTATCAAATGATTTTGGCATTGTGATTGTAAATGTTACATTGCTTATGCTTGTATCCCATTCATTTCCAATCAAGTTAAAATATAACTCATCTGCATCTTTTAGAGGGTCTTTCCCTATATTATAAGTATATTTTATTGTATATGTATGACTACCAGTAATAGTTTTATTTAAATCTCCAATTTTTATTACTTTATACCCCCTTTCATTTGAAGTGGTATAATTTTCGTTTACACTAATATTACTTATTTTTGCTCTATTATTTGATGTCGTTCCATCTGTTCTTGTTACATTATTTTTTAATGGAATTTTTCTATAAATACCATGTTTAGATGTAGTAAAATATGCTGTTATTGTTTCTGTAATATTAAAAGTATTATCTTCATTTACAACCATATCAATATTATAACTTGTAATTATATAACCAGTAGAAGATGATGCAGCAGAAACTTTATTTGGAACAATCACCATTACAAAGAAAATAATAGTCAAAATATATTTTAAATATTTTCTCATCTTATAAATCCACCTTTACATTATTTTTTGTTCATAGACATATTTTGATAAGTATTAGTTCTCAATGTTGTTATTTGCTCAAATATATCTTACAATATATAATACCATTATTTTTCACCTCCATTTTTAATAATTATTTATATAATATATTGTACCATCTTTTTAATTTCTTAAAAAACTTGAAAACCTTACTTGGTGCGGATGAAGGGACTCGAACCCCCACGCCGTTGGCACTGGTTCCTAAGTACAGTTTTGAGTTCTTTATTTATTAATTGTTATTGATTTTTAGTGTTTTATAAAATCTATGAAATCGTTATTGCTGTAAGTATTTTTAGAATAAATGCTTATTCAGCATTTGCTTTTTGAATTTTTTCGATTTTATGTAAAAATTCAAAAGTGTTAGAAAATTTAATTAATTTTGTTAGAAAATATAAATTTAAAGTATGACAGTTGCTTTCCTATAGTAAATATTTTAAAAAGTATAGACTTTAATAATCTTATATAATATAATTCTATTAAATTAAGCTATGTAATTTTACATCGGCATATAGAATGTTTAAGAGTAGTTCTTTGCGAACTACTCATTTTTTTACTATTGTTGTTTTACTAAACTTTTCTTATTTTCTTTTTCTAATTGTTTTAAACTCTTTTTTGGTGTAGGCAAATCTTCTGGCATAGTTCCACCATTTTTTGCAATTACTTCTCTGATATTTTTTCCAATATTATAATGAGTCTTATTTGCTTCTTTTTCTGTAGAAATATTATCTCTTTTTAATTTTGATTCAGTCTGCGTAATTCGGAATAAATTAGCTGCAAGTTCTTCACTTCCCATATTGTCTAAAATATCTTCTCTATATCTTAACCCTTTTCTTTTAGCAATATCATCAGCGGTTTCTCCATTGTATAAACCTTTATATCCAGAATTATGAAACTTATCAAAATTTTTAACTCCTGCATTTTTAGCAGCTTGATTAAGTGAATAATTTCCTTTTCTTGTTAAATTTCTTTGGTAAAATCTTTTTTCATCTTCTGTTAATAAGCTATATTCTTTTTCACTAATTTCTTGCTTTCTAGTTTGTATTGCAAAATATGTTTGAGCAAGAGCAATAACTTCTTTTCTTGGATCTCCATTTTGTGCTATTAAATAGCAAGCATAACGAGTTAATCTGTAGTCACTGATTAATACTTCTGCATTATTAGCACGTTTCGACAACTTGTCGGCGCCGACAAAATGTTCAAACGCTCTAATACCGCTATTTTCGCATGCATCTATAGCTTTCTTTATTACATTCTCAAACTTTCTCCATTCTTTATAGTCTAAAACTACTTGCAATTCTCTAGCATGCCAATATTCGATTCCATTTTCATCAATATGTTTGATATCTTCAAAAGTTTTATTACTATATTTTTTATTTCTTTCTAATTTATTCATTTACAATCATCTCCTAATTTTATATTTAAATTTAGAATTATTGTATCAAACATTGGTTTTGTAGTCAAGTAGTTTTCTTAAAATATTAAACTTTCTTGTTAAATAACAAACATAAAATGAGTAGCTATTTATAGACTACTCATTTCTATGATTATACCTTTTATTTTTAAGTTCTATTCAACTCTTGTTTTATGGTCTCAACAACTTCTTCATGTACTTTTCCGTTACTAACTATTGCACCTTTTATATCTGTATCATATCTTTGTTCTTCTCCAAATAAGTTAGTAACCTTTCCACCAGCTTCTTCAACAATCACCTTAACTGCTGCTATATCACAGTTCTTTCTTTTTGTACCTGGAAATATTGCCAAATTAAACTCTCCAGAAGCCACACACATGCAACCTCTAATAACACTTCCTACACTTACAAAATATGTTTTCTTACCTAATTCTTTAATGCTATCATATAATCCATATTCTGCTTCAGGCCACATATCAAAATTTGAAACACTTCTCATATCATTAAGTTCATAATCATTAACTGTTATTTTTTCTCCATTTTTATATGCTCCTTCACCTTTAATAGCAGAATATAAAGTATCTGTAAATACATCATATACTACACCAACTTTAGATTCTCCATTTACAACTAAAGCTAAAGAAAATACCGCTACTGGAATATGTCTAGCATACATTGCAGTACCATCAACAGGATCACATACCCATACATAATCACTTTTTCCAAATTGTTCTTCTTCGCCATCAACAGAATGAGCCGGAAATTTTTCTTTTACTCTATTAATTAAATATGTATTTATTTCTTTATCTGCTAAAGTAACAATGGTTTTATCTCCTTTATAACTAGATATATCTTTAGCATTAAAATACTTTAACATTATTTTTCCCGCTTCATATGCAATTTCTTTTGCAAACTCTAAATATTCTTTATTTTCCATAATTATACCTTCTTATAATAAAATTTCAGATTGATTTCATGTGCATCGTAATATTTCAAGATTTTTTGCATTCTTTTATTTTCATCACCTGTAGCACATGATACTATTTTTATATCTTTGTTTTCTTCTCGTAACTTTTCTATTAATTTAAAGAAAACACCATGTTTTCTATATTCTTCTTCAACAAACATTTGAGAAATCCATAAAACTTCGCCATCATTTGCCCAATAGAAATATGAATATAGAATCATACCGACAGGCTTATCATCTATTTCTGCAACTAAACAATGAAATTTAGGATTATCACAAAAATAATCTTTATCAATATTTTGTTCTAAACAATTTGTCTGTTCTGTATCATTAACATTGTTTATTACATTGTTAGCATGTATTATAAATTCTTTGTGTTCTTTAGTAGCTTTTAACACTTTTATTTCTTTCATATTTCTTTTACCTCTTTCTTTACATCATATCTAATAATAGCTGTGATTGTTGATAATATTACAAATAAGTCAGAAATTCCTGCTAAATATGCTTTAACAAGAAAATCATAAATAATCCATGATGTTAAATTTCCTAAAATTAATAATCTCATATATTTTTCTTTAGATTGTATAAGAGTAAAAACAAATAAAATAGATGCTAGTATAGGTAGCAAATCTACAAAACTCCCAAATGTTGTAATTCCCAATAAAATTGAAATTATTAAATATAAGATTATTAATGGCTTTGGTGTTTTCTTTCCTTTATTTTTCCTTTGGGGAGTACAGAAAAACCAGATACCCGTCTTCATTACGATTGACGAGCAGTAAAGCTTCTTTTCCAGGGTGGAAATCAGCTTTAAAATGAATTGCCTTTCCTTCCTGGATAAGAATTGTGCCTTCTTTACTCCATTCATCTGCAATGTCAAATGTATTTGCTACACAGTCTTCAAAGCAAACGCGAATGTGCAGTTTTTCTACATTCTGACGCAGCCAGAACCGGTTTTGGTATTCAATGTTTCTGTTATTTGAATCATCTAATACCCGAATTACCCATTCTGTTTGGTTCATAAGAACACCTCCAAAAAATTTTTGTAAAATTATTATACCTTATTTTATGTAAAATGTAAATACTTTTGCTTATATATCTCCGGTTTCTATAATTTTCCAATATTCTGACTTGTTTGAACCTACTCTTTCAATTATTTTTTTATATTGCAATTGTTTTAAACACCTTGAAATAGTTGCAGTTAAAATTTTTGTAATTTTACTTATTTCTGGTATTGTATAATTAAGATTATTCATTAATAAAGATAATATTTGCTTTTCTTTATCATTTATCTTATCATTTTTTTGTTTATTATTTGTTTCATATTCAAATGGATTTTCTTTATACTTAAATGAAACTCTCAAAAAATGATCCATAAATTTAAAACAACTTTTATCATAAGCATCTAAAATTCTTAAAACTCCAGAGCCAATATTTTCAATTAAATCCACATCTTTAAATACTCTCATTAACTCTTTATTTCTCGGTGCTGATACATCATTAAAGAAATCTTCTTGAGTTATCTCTTGTGGCAATCCACCATATGAAGCAATTGTAAATCTATCAGAGAATATTTCAAAAACTGGTGGTATTCTACTTGAATAATCGTTATGCACCATAGCATTTATTATTTCTTCTTTTAGTGCTTTACTATCCACTAAAGTTTTTCAATTCTTGTTTTCGGTGTTATCTTTGCAGCCCATTTATTTTCTACAGTCATTTTATCTATAACACTCTGAGTTGCTTTTATTAAAGAACAATATCCAAATTCATAGTTTTCTAGTAAATCTACTTTGTTTGTTCTTGCATATCTTGCTACTTTAATAGACACTCCGTTTTCATCAGCAAGTAAATATCCATTATAGTTATGCCATAAATGCCAACAGGGACGGGGAATTTTGGCATAGTTAATTTAATAGGTATTGTAATTAGGCAGCTTTAAATTCCATTAGCTCTCATTATTTTTAGATAACTTTAAATTACAATTAACACTGATTTAACTCTTTCAAATATTTCCGGTTCACCATTTTCGTTCTATTACTAACAATATTTATATTTCTGTTTCAATAGATTTTATGAAGCAAGAGCTAAACAAAATAAAGTAAATCACTACTGTATACCTATTGCATACTTTTTTAATATAAAAAAACTTGTAATTACTGCAGCTATTACAAGTTTTATTTGTTGGTGCCATCGAAATAGTTATCTACAACTTTTTTGGCTCTCCTCACAATTGATACAGATATCAATCAACTTATTAAAATATATTACAATTTTTGTGAATTGTAATAAAATTATAACAAATTTATACTATTTCACATTTTTTTATATTCAATTCATCTTTTATTTCATCTAATAATTGATTAAAAACTATTTGTCTGTTTTCAGATGTATCAATGCATTTTATATTATATATCTTACAATCACTTATAATCTTCTTTTCTATATCTTTATAAAATTTAAAATGATTTAATAATTCATCATCTGACCTTCTAGTAGTCCATTCTTCTTTTGCATCAAATTTCCTACAGTTTTCTAGAATTTGTTTAGGTGATAACTTTTCAGTTACAAAATAATAAACAATCATATCTTTTAAATCAAAATATTTAGATAACTCTTCGGGTAAGATAGAATCTCCATTTATAATAAAACCTAATTCTTTTCCATTTTTATTAATATTCTTTTGTATAAGTAAATTTAAAAATTCAGGCAATCTATTTTCTTTTAAATTATCATGAATAAATCCAATTGGAACATTAGGTACAGTTCTTTGTAATGCAGAAATGATTGTGTCAACTTCTATAATTTGATAATTATTAAATTCTCTTTGTATCATTTTTGAAAATGTAGTCTTCCCAGTTCTGCATATCCCAAGTATCATTATATTTTTCATAGTTGATCTCCTTTACTCATTTTTACTGCTTGTTTTAACAATTCCTCTAATGAATTTATTGGGTTTCTATTATATTCTAAATTATATAACCAATCCAAATAGTAC
>CAKPKZ010000068.1 GCA_934167435.1 uncultured Clostridia bacterium
GGTGATAATGTTATAGTATACTTTGTATTGTTTACAATTGCTATATTAGGAATTATTACATTAGTAATAGTTAATAATATAAAAAGAAAAAAATTAAGAAAACATTAAGGAGGAAAGAAAAATGAAAATTAAAAAAAATTTAATATTTTTAACAATTATTTTAGCCAGCATATGTTTATTTATTTTTTCAAACAAAGTAAATGCTGCAACAATTAGTAATGATGGAAAGTATTCATTGGTGCTAAATGTTATGGATGGGGAAATTGATGGTGAATATGCAAAATTAATAAGATTTAATGTCGCAGAAGGCGAAACAACAGTAAAATTATCTGAATTAACAAAGGGAATTGTACCTTTTAATGGTAGAAATGAATTTTCATATTGGGGAAAAAATATATTTAATGAAGAAAAAGCAAGTGATGAATTAGCAATAACAGATTTTAACCATACAGGTGAATCTAATGGTGTGTCTTATACAAATGGTTTAGTTCTTTGGGCTAAATTCTCTGATAAAGCTTTACAAGGAACTGGTACATATTATTTAACACTTGATCCATTTGCAGGTACAATAAATGGTAAGGAAAATTTAAGATTAACTAGCAAATCAACAGAATTTAAAACTGTAGATTTAACTAAATATATACCTGTAAGAAAAGGATATACATTTAAAGGATGGGATTTAGATGGAAAGTTTGTAACATCTATTAATTCTAGCAATTTCGCAAATTGCGATGCAGTTAATGTAACAGCTATATATACTAAAGATACTTTTCTTGGAGATGATATTGTATTAGTTTTAAATGCTAATGGTGGAACTATTGATGGCAAAGAGTCTAATAAATACGATTATATAAATGGTGCAAATTCAGGAACTTATATGTCACTTTTACCATATGTACCTGTAAAAGAAGGATATAAATTCACTGGTTGGAATACAAAAAAAGATGGAAGCGGAAAAAGCTATAATTACATGTATTGGAGATCATGGAATAAAGATGTAACTTCAACTGCTGAAAGAGATACATTAATAAAAGATGGTAATATGTATAAAAATTTAACATTGTATGCAACTTGGACTAAAAACGCCAATACGCCAGCAACACTAGATGAACCAAGCAAGCCAACACAACCTACACAAAACACTGTAAAGGAAATTAAAAGTACAGGAGAAGTAAAAACAAATATTGAATTTGCAGATGGAATAAACAAAAATTATAAATTAGATATAAAAAAATTAGAAGTAAAAGAAAAATTAGCCCAGAAAAATATTAAATTTATAGCAGACATTAATGTATTAGATGGAAATAATGTGGTAAAAATAAATAATACTAAAATGAAAATTAGAATTGCAATGCCAGAAGATTTAAAAGGATACAATAAATATGAAGTGGTGTATATTCTAAATGGAGAAATAAAAGAAACAATTCCAGCAACAGTAGAAAATGGATACATAGTATTTGAAACATCACATTTAAGTGAATATGGAGTTGTAGCAACAAATGTAAATGAGCAAGTTAATAATAATGAGGAAAAAAATAAAACAAATAGTTCAACAACAGTAGAAAATGAAACAAATAATCCTAAAACAGCAGATAACATTAGTTTTAATTTAATATTATTTGGAATAGCTTTATTGGGAACAATAACATTACCTGTAATTAATAAAAAACAATTGGGTAAATAATTTATAAGTATAAAGACTAGCTATTAATAACAGCTAGTCTTTGCACACGAAAGGAATAATGGTTAATGAGGAAAAAAAGAAATAATAAGAAAAAAGTAATTTTAAATCTTATTATATATAGTATACTAATTTTTATTTTAGTATATTCTGGAATTAAAATTTACAATTGGTATAAAGACAAAACCAATAACCATGAAATATCAGAGAAAATAAAAGACACAGTAATAGTTCAAGATGAAAACGAAGATAAAGAAGAATATACAGTAGACTTTAATAAATTAAAAGAACAAAATAATGAATCTGTTGCGTGGATTAAGGTAAATAATACCAATATTGAATATCCTATTGTAAAAGCAGCAAATAATAATTTTTACCTAAATCATAGTTTTGATAAAAGCAAAAATTCTGCAGGCTGGATTTTTGCGGATTATAGAAATAAATTTGACGGAACAGATAAAAATATTATTATTTATGGACATAATATGAGAGATAATTCAATGTTTGGAAGCATGAAGAATATTTTAAATTCCGAATGGTATAATAATGAAGAAAATACAAACATTATACTAAATACAGAAAACGAAAAATGTATTTATAAAGTTTTTTCAGTATACAAAATAGAAAGCGAGGATTATTATATAAGAACAGAATTTAGTAATGACAGTGAATTCGAGCAGTTTATAAAAACCTTAAAGTCAAGAAGCATAAAAGAATTTAACACAGACATTTCAAAAGAAGACAGTATTTTAACATTATCTACTTGTGCTAACAATAATAAATACAGAGTAGTGTTACATGCAAAAAAATACAGTAATAAAGATAATGATAATGTTATTATTGAAAATATACCTAATAGTGCAGATAAAGTTTCTAGTGTAGAGATAAAAGAAGAAACAGAAGGTGGAGAAATTTACCATAAAACAGAAGAAAGAAAAGTAATTGAAGAAGTAGTAAATGCACTTAAAAAGATAGAAGTAAAAGATAAAACAAATATTAAATTTAGTGATAATACAAAAACTTATATATTAAAATTATACGATGGAACAACACTAACATATTGTTTCCAAAATAATTATTATAATATAAATAATGTTAATTATAAGACTTATAATTATGAAGAGTTAATGAAGATAAAAATAGAATAAAAAAATATAGACAAGTAAAATGCTTGTCTATATTTCTCTATTTAAATTACCATTTGTATAATCATTACCCTCAAATCTATTTCCTAATTTAATAGTTTCTATTATAGTATTAATTTGTTCAATACTTTCATTTAATATATCAATTCTAACACTATCTACATTAAAGTCAGTAGGCACAATAGATGTAATTTTACTATTATAAATTGTAGAAACAGTTTGAATATTATCTGGAATAATTAAAAATTGCATTCCAAGTCTATCTTTTAAATAATAGTTAGCATTTTGGTTACATTTGCTATCACACTTTGGATAACATTTGTTAGATTTACCAAGTAAGCAATAATTTATGTTCATTAAAGGTGTTTTTCCATAAACTATTAGTTCACTATTTAAAATATTACTACTACATAATTCTAAAATAGAATTTTTATCTAATTCGGGCGAAACTGTAAATTTGTCGATTTTAAGCTCTTTTAATTCTTGAATAGTTATATTATTAAAAACATTAAATGTATAGTTTGCTATGTATTTATATTTAGTTTTATCAAAATCTTGCAATAACAAAAAGTTAGAAATATTAGAAAGAACAAAACCAGATATATTATAGTTAGATATAGTATTTTCTATAATTGAATGTAATAAATTTCTGTAATTTGCTTTTATAATTGTAGGCAAATAAATATATATATTAGCTTTTTTTTCAAGAGTATGTAAAATATTAGAAAAATTTTTGCCTGCAAAATATTTTAAAGGTATATATATATTGTTAATGTTTTTAATATTAGAATAATCATAATTCACATTTAAAATGTTTAATAATAATGATATTGTTTGTTGTTTTTTATCTATTACATTGCTAGTAAATGTTGTAGGGAAATAGTCTTTTTCATAATTTCTATGTATATTAGTTAAAGCAAAATTTTCTACTTTTTCTAAAGCAACTCTTCTTAAATCATTTAAATTACCTAAGCTAGTAAATAAATTAGGATCTAATAGTACATTTATATTAGTAAATTCGAATGGTGAAGAGGTAGTTTTAGAAATTTGCTTTATTATTGTTTCTTTATCCAAAGGCTTATTGATTGACTCCATAGGATATATATCTGTAACGTATTTTAAATTTAAATTTTTATATAATGCTATATTGCTATTTGATGTTATTGAAATGGATAAAGGCATATTCTTTTTAATTAAAATTTCACAACTTAAAGGAATTTTTATATTTTCTTTTTTTATGCTATCAAGTGCAGTTCTTGTTAAAGCTTTTGAAGAAAGCTTAAAAACTTTATCACCATTTTTTATATTACCTTTCATTCTTCCTATTGTAACTATTTTATTATTGTTTGCATTTTTTATATTAATATTATTTTCCATTAATTCAGAAATAGTATAAGATCCAGTTTCGTTTTCTAAAGAAATAGTGTCGCCTAAAGATATGTTTTCTTCTAATTTTATTTTTATATGTCCTTTTTGTTTGTTATAGTTTTTAACTGTTCCTAAAAATAAGCCCATATTATTTGGCTTTTTAGAAAATATTAAATTTTTATTTGGATTAGAATCTAAGTGACCAGAAGAAAAATTACCTCTGTTAAAAACTTGTAATAACTCTTTTTTATCGTTTGGATCTATTATATATTCAGAATCTGAGTATGCTAAATCTATATATTTTCTATAAATTTTTGTAACAGTTGCAACATATTCAGGACTTTTCATTCGCCCTTCTATTTTAAAACATTTTACACCGGCATTTATTAGAGCTGGTATGTATTCTAAGCTACACAAGTCACGTGTTGATAATAAAAACCCTTTATCTAATTTAGAATTATTTTGGTCTGTTAATGTAAATGGAAGTCTACAAGGTTGGGCACACTTTCCACGGTTACCAGATCTTCCACCAACCATACTTGAAAATAAGCATTGACCAGAATAAGAAATGCATAAAGCTCCATGAACAAAACATTCTATTTCAACTTCTGAATTATTACATATATATTCGATTTCATTTAAAGATAATTCACGTGCAAGAACAACACGTTTAAAACCTAAATTTTGAAGTTCAAGAGTTCCTTGAAGATTATGTACGGTCATTTGAGTACTTGCATGTATATCTAAGTTTGGAAACATTTTTATTAATGTTCTTGCAAGTCCTAAATCTTGTACAATTATAGCATCTATTCCAAATTCATAAGCTTTTTTAGCTAATAAGATTGCATCATTAAATTCATTATTTTTTATTAAAGTATTAAGTGTTAAATTAGTTTTTACACCACGAATTTTGGCATAATTAATTGCATTTTGTAACTGTGTGCTATCAAAATTAGAGGCAAAAGCTCTAGCACTAAAAAGATTGGCACCAAAATAAACACTGTTTGCACCATTTTGTACAGCAGCTTTTAAACAATCGAAACTGCCGACAGGTGATAGTAATTCTACCATTTTAAAACCCTCCATAACTTAATAAATTATAACACATAATTAAAAAACATAAAACATAAAAAGAAAAATAATTACAAACATTGATATATTTAGTATAATCATATATAATATATATGGAATAGGAGAGAATATGTTGAAATTAAAAAAAGAATCTGGAAAAATAATATTAAATTTAATAATTCTAATTATTTTAGCTGTAAGTATATTTTTTTTAGCAAAATACTATGAAGAAAATAACTTTTATAGTTTTAGCAAAAGTGAAGAAAATTTATACAGTTCTGAATTTAAAAGAGATAATAAAGAAAAATATTCTAATAATGCAAGTTATAAAATAGTTTCTAATAATTATAATGATGCAGCATTTCATAAAGTAATAGATGTAAAGAAAAATATGCCATATAAAGTAACTTGTATGGTAAAAGTAAAAGATGTTAAAGAAGAAAGTAGTAACTCTGGAATTGGTGCACAAATATCAATTATAGATTCAACAGAAAGATCAATTGCAGTAAAAGGAACAGCAGATTGGCAAAAAATAGAATTTATATTTAATTCTAAAAATAGAGAACAAGTAGATATTGGATTTAGATTAGGGGGTAATGATGGAAGGTGCACTGGTACAGCTTGGTTTTCAAACTTAGAAATAGAAGAAGGAACTTTAGAAGACAGCAATGAATGGGAATTTGCATGTTTTATATTTGAAAACACACAAGTAAATATAAATAACCAAGAATTAAACTTTAAAGTTACCTCAAGCGACATTTCAGACATTAATACAACAATAAAAAGATTTGAAACAGCCTGTGCGACATTGTCAAATCAAAAAATGACAGCAAAATGTGATACATTTAGAATACAAGAGCCAATAAAAGCACTATCTTATGACGATGAATTTGGGTACTATGTAGCACCAGAAGATGTAGAAAAACAAATAAGAAAAACCATAAATAATAGTGAATATGATCATATTTTTGTTGTAGTAAGGTTAGGCGATAACGAACATCAAAAAAGTATAGAAATAAATGACTGGATTGGTTTAGGATATATGGACTATTATGGAATTGGGTATTCTAATATTCGTTTACCAAATGACTCTAAAAGTTACATTTATAAATATAATACAAATATAAACACATTCCCAGAAGAAGTATTATTACACGAGTTTTTGCATTCATTAGAAAGAACATCTAATGAATATGGATATGAAATACCTAAATTACATGATTATGAAAAATATGGATACACAAATGAAAGGCTAAATGGACAAAAAAAGTGGTATACAGACTATATGAATTGTAATATAGAATTATCTACAGGAAAAAAAATAGGGCTTCCAAGTGATGTATATAAATTAAAACCTGCCAAAAGTAGTAACTTTTCTTATGCATATAAATTAGATTATTATAAAGAACCTAGCAATATTTTAGAAGAAATAAGTGAAATATTTAATAGAATAATTAAAAAAATTTAACAAAAGGAGTAATGTAAAGTGAACGTATCAGACTTTAAATATGATTTACCAGAAGAATTAATAGCACAAGTACCATTAGAAAAAAGAGATGAATCTAGATTAATGATTCTAAATAGAAAAAATAAAACTATAGAACACAAAAAATTTAGAGATGTAATTGAATATTTACAACCAGGAGATGTATTAGTTAGAAACAACACAAAAGTTATACCAGCAAGACTATATGGAAAAAAAGAAACAGGTGCACATGTTGAGTTTTTGTTATTAAATAATATAGAAGGCGATATTTGGGAAAGTATAGTAAGACCAGGTAATAAATTACATGTGGGAACAAAGGTTATATTTGGAGACGGATTGTTAGAAGCACAAATTTTAGAAGTAATGCCTGGAGGAACCAGAAAGGTAGAATTTAAATATAAAGGAATATTTAACGAAATATTAGATCAAATTGGTTTAATGCCATTGCCACCATATATACATGAAGAATTAAAAGAAAATGATAGATATCAAACAGTGTATGCAAAATATGAAGGGTCAGCAGCAGCTCCAACAGCTGGTTTACACTTTACACCAGAATTATTAGAAAAAATAAGTCAAAAGGGTGTAAAAATAGCAAATGTAACATTACATGTAGGTATTGGAACATTTAGACCAGTAAAAGTAGATAAAGTTGAAAACCATCAAATGCATTCAGAACATTTTTATATAAAACAAGAAGATGCCGACATAATTAATAATGCCAAAAAAAGTGGACATAGAGTAATTGCCGTTGGAACTACATCTTGCAGAGTGCTAGAAACAGTTGCAAACAACGATGGACTTGTACAAGCAATAGAAGGAGATACACAAATATTTATATACCCAGGATATAACTTTAAAGTTTTGGATGGATTAATAACAAATTTCCATTTACCAGAATCTACATTATTAATGTTAGTGTCTGCATTAGCAGGAAAAGAGTATATAATGAATGCATATAATGAAGCAGTTAAAAATAAATATAGATTTTTTAGTTTTGGAGATGCAATGTTAATTATATAATTTTTTACAAATAAAAAAATAAAGGGGGAAATATGAAACCAGCAGTAACATACGAATTATTACATGAATGTAAAC
>CAKPKZ010000069.1 GCA_934167435.1 uncultured Clostridia bacterium
CTTAACAAAAGTTTATCAACAAAAAGAAAATATTCTCTCTCCAATCTTAATTCACGTATCCGCTAATATCACTTCTACCTTTTTATTTGAATACAATACTTATCTTTTCTTTTTATCTCTGATTTCTCTTTTTCTAGGAAGTTATCTTGTATTTAAAAAATAAGCCTTTTCTAATATTATATAACTATAAGATGATAAAAAGTCCACCTCTAACTCAAACACAAAAAGTTATCTTATAGTTAAACGATGTTACATAATTTCTTTTTTATGATAAATTTATTCTAATAATAAGAATATGTTTATGAAAAAATAGAATGTCGAAATATAAAGAAAAGAAGGTTAAGAGGGTGCTGATATGAAAATAAACGTGACTAATTTAAAAGATGAAGTAACCAAATTAAAAAAATTAACAAACGAATTTGATACTAATGTTTTAAATATATATAATATTTTAAAAAATGTTTCAACTGAGTGGAGATCTGAAAAGGCTACACGATTTTTTAGGGATGTTGAGCAAGAAAAAAATTCAGTAAGGCAATTTGTGGGAAATATAAATGACTTAAACAGTATATATGGATATATAATTTCACAGTATGGACGATTGGGAAGACAAATGGAAATAATTTTATCTAGTCAGAAGGAAATTAACGATTCATTATATGTATATATAACGTCTTTGAAAGAGGTTTTAAAAAAATTCCAATCACTTACTTTAACTAGTAAAATGCCAGAAAAAAATCAATTAATTGCTCAAAAGAAAAAATTAGAGATTTTAATCACTAAAAGTAGAAACTATAGGACAAAAATAAATCAATATTTTAAAAATATTAAGACTATTGAAAATAATATAGATCAAAAGATAAGAAAATTATCTACTAAATATATCAATCAGAAAAACATAAATCAATACCAAGTAGGAAATACAAACCAAGATATAACTTTTAGTTTAGATAATTTTGAAAGAACCAAATTAAAACTAACATACTATAAAAAAGAGGAATTAACCTTTTTTAATAAATTTAATACTGAAATAGAAAATATAGAATATAATTATCAATCTAAAAATAAAGAAAATCTTGCAACAAAAATTAATGAATTCAAAACTAATTTTAAAAAAATTGAAGCAGAACACCAAAAAAATATTGATATGATTTCATCGGAAATAGTTTTTTACAAAAGCCTTCACTCAAAGGTGGCAACATCAAAAATCAATAAAATAACAAAAAAAGATGTCACTTCTTCCAAGCCTGCTTCTAAAACTCCCCCTAAAGTAACAACTTCCAATTCTTCTAGTAATAATATCCTTAGCAGCAGTAATAAAGCATATATAAAAGTTGAAAAAGGGAATTATACTTTTAATTGTGGCGGAATAAGAAATTATAATGGGAAATATTTAGTTTTAGGTAATCCAAACTCCAAAGATAATCCTAGATTAATTGTTCCTTTAGCAAAATATAATGTTGAAACAAAATGTTGGGAAGCATTTACAATGGCTGAAGAGAAAGATTATATAAAAAAAGTAAATAATTACTATTTGGAAGTTAATAAAAGATATTCAATCTATTCAGAAAAGTTTAAATCAGAGGTGGCACAGCACATAAGTACTCAAACAATTATATTTCAAGCACCAAAATCTAAGTGGGCGGGATTAACAACTCCTGATAGCAATGGCAATACCAAAAGTATTGCAATATCTGCAACTTATGGTCTTACAGATTGGTATGTCAATGCATACACCCACGAATTAGCTCACGTAATTGATATAAGAGGAAAATATTCAAAAGACGCAACATTTAAAAGTGTGTGTGATCAAATATATAAGAAATATTACAAAAGTGGAAAAAAAACAAAAGAAAATAGATACAATCATTACTGTATACTTAGTGATGATGGAAGTTATATAAAATATAATGAGTGTTTTGGGAGACTTGTTGGTGGGTACTATGGAACAGGTAAAGGAGCATATAATCCTAATGATTTAAAAACAATGAAAGTAATCGTAAATGGTAAAAAAATGACTGTTTATGATTATATGAAAACATTAGTTGGATAAAAAAGAATAAGTAATATAGGGAGAAAAGGAGAAAGTATTATGATAAAAAGTATTAATAATTCATTAAAAATAGTCCCAAATAGTAAAAAGAATAAATGGATTAAACAAGGAAATTTATCTTTTGGAATTTTATTTTTTGAATTATCTAAAAACACTTATATATACAGTTTAGATGACTATCCAAAAATTTATGATGCTCTAGAAATGGAATGCTTTGATGATAGATTTATTGATATCTATGAGAATTCTAAAATTAGCATAAATAATAAAATTTACGATATTCAACAAATTTATTTAAAAAGTATGCCAAATGGAGAAGTACATTATATAGATGCAAATAACACTAATATTGATTTATTAACTGGATTAGAGATTAAAGAAGAAAAATCAATTACCAGACTAATGGATAGTTCTATTTTCTATGAGATGTATTTAAAAAAATTAATTACATCTAGAGATATAGTAATCAATAGTAGTGTATTACAACAATATGCAGATTCATGGAATGGATTTACTCATATAGAATCCCCAGATTTATATGTGAGTTATATTATAAATAACAGTAAATATAAAAATTTAAATGGAATAGATAAAAATGATTTATCTTTTATTAATATAAGTATTTTTCAAAATAATAATGAATTACAATATGCCTATCCATTGCTGAAAATTACGAAGAAAGATAGGATAATAGTACTTTTATTAAAAGATATTCAAAGTAAATTCAATAAAGAAAATATCATTGTTGCCGAAAAAGTAAAAAATCAATATCTTATACCAATTAGTGACATAGAATTATTAAATGAAGCTAATTATTTAGTAAATTACTATTTTTAATTGATATAATAATGATAGCAAGAAAACATGAAAATATATAATAAATTTATATAAAAATTATTAATCATTGCAGTTTTGGAGAAAAATAATTTCACTTTTTTCTTTTCAATTGTAAAAGTAACAAAGACATCATTGATAATTATCTGATATAATAATGACTATAGAATTAAAATAAAAGGAGTTACTAGAATGAGGATATATTTATTTTTAAATGATAAAATTAAATCATATTTATTACCAGAAGTAGTAGAAGGAAGCTATCGTTTTTATGATATAAATGATGATAAATTAATCAATATCGAATCAAGAGATAATAGTTGGGTTATATATTCAACAATAAATTCACAACTAATAAATAATAATTATCCAATTAGAAGCCTCGAATTAAAAAGTAATACATATTACGTTATTAGAAATAACAACATTAATTATTTAGTATATACTGTCGATTTAAGGAAAAATGGATTTTTACAATATTCATATAAACATGATTTAAATTTAGTAGTTGGTTCGAGTGCTAACGCAAATATTATTTATAACTGCGGTTTATTTAATGGAGAAATCGCAAAAATATATTACGAAAATAATGAAATAAAGTTTAATTACATAACTACATCAAATTATATTTATATAAATGAAAATGCTATTTGCCAAAATCAAGTTATTAAAATAGGAGACAAAATAAATTTTGCTGGATTAAGTATAATTTTTTTAAAAGAAATGTTAATTATAACAAAAATTCCCAATGTTTTATTAATAAAAGATTCATTAGCCAAAATAGAGCCACATAACTTCAGTATTAGCGATAAGCCAATGAATTTGGAAATAAAAGATAAAGATTTATATAATGACAATGATTATTTTCAAAAAGCTCCAAGGATTAGAAGAATAATAAAAACGAAAAAATTAAAGTTAAGTCCTCCTCCAAGTAAAGAAAGTGATCAAGAATTACCACTAATTTTAACTGCGGGACCAATGCTTACTATGGGAGTAACTTCAGTAGTAATGTTATCAGATACAATGACGAAAATAAACACCAGACAAACTACTTGGAAAGACTCATGGTCTTCTATAGTAAGCAGCTCTGCGATGTTAATTAGTATGATAGTTTGGCCATTAGTAACAAGTTGGTACAATAAATACAGCAAGAAAAAGCGAAGAAGAGAATTAATAAAAAAGTATAGCAAGTATTTAGAGGAAAAAAGGGAAGAATTATCTCAAGAATCGAAAACACAAAAAGATATATTACTTGAAAATTTGATTTCGGTAGATGAATGTAAAGAAATTATTATTAACAAAAGTATAAAATTTTGGGATAAAAGAATAGATCAAAGTGATTTCTTGGTAGTTAGAGTTGGAATGGGAAAAGTAAAACTTGATGCAGAAGTAGAATATCCAGATGATGGATTTACAATAGAAGAAGATGAATTAAAAAAACAAGCAGATAAAATGGTAAATGATTTCAAATATATAGAAAATGTTCCAGTAGGATATTCACTATTAAAAAATACAGTAACAGCAGTAATGGGATATTCAAAAGAAAAATGTAATATCTTTGTAGATAATATTATTCTTCAATTATTATCATTTTATAGTTATGAAGATTTAAAAATAGTAATGTTTACAAACGAAGAGAATAAATCACATTGGGAATATTTAAAATACTTAAATCATTCATTTACCAATGATTTAAAGTTAAGATTTTTTTCCTCTTGCTTAGAAGATGCCAAAAACATTTCAGAATATTTAAATATTGAAGTCAAAAAAAGGTTACAAATGATTAAAGTTAGTGGCATAACTCATCCTAAACCACATTATCTAATAATAACTGATGATTATTCCATGATAAAAAAATTTGACTATCTAAAAGAAATAGAAGAAACAAATGAAAATATAGGATTTAGTTTGTTGATAATAGAACAGAAGTTGGGGAAATTGCCTAGTAAATGTAGTAATTTTATAACACTAAATAAAGATGTTTCAGAAATATTGCAAAATTCTTATGAAGAGCAGGAACAAATAGCATTTAAAGATGAAATTAATAACAATATAAACATGATGGAAATAGTAAAAATCTGCGCGAATGTTCCTATAGAATTAGAATCAGAAAGTTCTATTTTGCCCAATAATATATCATTTTTAGAAATGGAACATGTCGGGAAAGTGGAACAATTAAATATTCTTAACCGGTGGAAAAGTAATGATGCAACCCGCTCATTAAAAGCAGAAATAGGAATTGCAGAAGATGGTGAACCAATGTATTTAGATTTACATGAAAAATTTCACGGGCCACATGGATTAATTGCCGGAACTACTGGTAGTGGTAAATCAGAATTTATTATCACTTATATTCTATCAATGTGTATTAATTATTCTCCAGATGAAGTTTCATTTATATTAATAGATTATAAAGGTGGTGGCTTAGCTTTAGCCTTTGAAAATAAAACCACTGGAGTTTCACTACCTCATTTAGCTGGAACTATAACAAATTTGGATAAAGCAGAAATGGATAGAACTTTGGTAAGTATAGACAGTGAAGTAAAAAGAAGGCAAAGAATCTTCAATGAGGCCAGAGACAAATTAGAAGAAAGTACAATAGATATATATAAATATCAAAAGTTTTACAATGAAGGGAAATTGACTGAAGCAATATCTCATTTATTCATCATCTGCGATGAATTTGCCGAATTAAAAAGTCAACAACCAGATTTTATGGATAATTTAATTAGCATTGCTCGTATAGGAAGATCTTTAGGAATTCACTTAATTTTAGCAACTCAAAAACCAAGTGGCGTAGTAAATGATCAAATTTGGTCAAATACTAAATTTAGAATTTGTTTAAAAGTTCAAGATGAAAGTGATAGCAAAGAAATGTTAAAGCGTCCAGATGCTGCATATATCACTCAAGCTGGAAGATATTATCTACAAGTAGGCTACGATGAAATTTTTGCTTTAGGGCAATCGGGATACTGTGGTGCGAAATATTATCCATCAGATAGTATTGTTAAACATGTTGATAAAAGTATAAGCTTTATCGATAATACAGGATTTGCTTTAAAAAGTATCGAAGCTACCAGTGAAGTAAAGAAAGAAGCACAGGGGGAGCAATTGTCTGCTATAATGAAAAATATCATTGAATTGTCAAATAAAGTAAATATTAAAGCAAGAAAATTATGGTTAGATAATATTCCAGACATAATATTGGTAGATAATTTAGTTGAAAAGTATAAAATTAATAAAATAGAGTCTTTTCCTCAAGCAATATTAGGAGAATATGATGCCCCAGAAAAGCAAGAACAAGGATTAGTATTATATAATTATTTAAAAGATGGAAATACTATAATTTATGGAACAGATGGAAGTGAAAGAGAATTATTATTAAGTACTTTAATTTATTCAACCGCTAAAAATTATACAGCAGATGAAGTTAATTTATATTTGGTAGATTATGGTTCAGAATCGTTAAGAAGGTATTTACGTCTTCCTCAAATAGGTGGCATGGTTTTTTTAGGAGAAGATGAAAAGTTTAATAACTTATTAAAGATGATTAAAGAGGAATTGAAAAATAGAAAAAAACTATTTATTAATTATGGTGGAGAATATAAAAATTATATAAAAGATAGCACAAACAAAATACCACTTAAGGTAATTATATTAAATAATTATGATTCAATATTTGAAAGTAATCAGTATTTATATGATGATTTGCCAGAGTTAGTTAGAGATAGTGAAAGATATGGAATAATATTTATTTTAACCTGTAGTGCTATAAATTCAGTTTATGCTAAAATATCTCAAAATTTTAACAATATATATTCATTTAGATTGACAGATTCAAGCGATTATAGTTCTATATTTAATACTAGAACGGATAAAGAGCCAAGATCTATTTTTGGTAGAGGATTAATAAATAATGATGGTGTACACGAATTTCAAACAGCAAATATATTAACTGATGAAAATAAATTTAATGAATATATTATTAATTTTATAAATGAGCAAAAAGCCATCAATCAAACCAGTGCAAAAAGAATTCCAGTCTTACCAAATATAATTAGAATAAATGATATTGAAAATGAAATAAAGGACTTAATGTCCGTACCAATTGGTATAAGTAAAAACAGTTTAGAAATTATAAAATACGATTTCATTTCTAATATTTGTACTATAGTTTCTTCAAATAAGTTAATAAATACAAAAAAATTCATATTAAGTTTATTTGAAATACTAAAATTAATAGTAAAAGATAATTTAGTTGTTATTGATTCAGTTATAGATTTAAATGTAAATGTAAATAATTATAAAAATTATTATAACAATAACTTCGATTACGTTATAGAAAATTTAAATAAGCTAATAGATAACTTAATTTCTAATAACTCTAATGAAAAGGGAATGATATTAATATATGGAGTAAATAAGTTCTTAAATAATTTAGAAAAAATTAGTAATTTTGAAACTTTATTAGAAAAACTAAAAAGATATGAAAAGTTTGGAATTACTATAGTTGAAGATACAACTAAACTAAAAAATCAACAATATGAAAATTGGTTTAACAACAATTTTTCCGCATCAGATGGAATTTGGATTGGGAGAGGCGTGAGTGACAGTATATTCAAACTATCAACCCTTGAAAAAGAAATGATGGAAGACATAAAAAACAATATGGGGTATTTTGTTCAAGAAGGAATAGCAACAAAAGTTAAATTTATAGATTTCATTTCTAATGAAAATGATGGTGACTAACTATTAAAAGTCAATAGTAAAATTGGAATTTTTAGTAGTTTGTTATAAAGTGGAAATTATCCCATGC
>CAKPKZ010000070.1 GCA_934167435.1 uncultured Clostridia bacterium
GAACTCACAGGCTTAAAATGGGAAGATATTAACTTCAACACCTGCGAAATAAGCATAAATAAGCAAAGACATTATATTGCAGGAATTGGAGATGTAGAGGGAAAACCAAAAACTGATGCAGGCATGAGAATTGTAACAGCTTCCAAAACAGTAATATCTTTGTTGAAAGAATACAAAAAGCAACAAACAGAAAATCGTTTGAAATTAGGAACTGCTTGGCAAAATGGTGAATATGTATTCCTGCATGAAGATGGGAAACCAATAAGCACGCAACGACCTTACAAGTGGTTTACAAACTTTTTAAAACGTCATAATTTACCGAAAATAACCTTTCACCAACTCCGACATACAAATGCAAGTTTACTAATTTCATCAGGTGAAGATATTGTAACCGTAAGCGGTCGACTCGGACACGCTGATAAAAATGTAACCCTGAATACTTACTCTCATATAATCAAATCAAAAGAAGCACAGGTGGCTAATAAAATGGATGAGTTTTACGCAAATTTAAAAATAATTTAATATTTCGCATTTTACACTTTAATTAAATTCTTTTTTATAAGTATAATAAAGAAAATGTGTAATACTATAATCAAAACATTAAATGAATTTTATAACTATGCAGATGCAAATGTATTTAAACATACAGATGCTTTAAATCTTAAAATTGATATTGACAAATTGGAAGATGTTGAAAAATATCAAGTTCAGTTAATAGTTAATTGTTTGAAATGCACAATTCAAGCTGGTAAATTAAGACCATTTTTTACAGATGCAAATGGAAATGCTTATCCTGATATTGGTACGATTACAGAAAATGATATAAACTACTTGACTAATTATTTAAATGAATCAACAAATTTATATATCATCGCCAAAATTAACCATTTATTATTTATTAAATCAGATTGCAAAAACAAAATAAATTTTGCAAATAATGCAATAGATGCTTACCTTGAACTTTTTAACAAGTATTTAGTTACTGAACACGATTATTGGTTAGAATTATCTTATATTTTTAACAATCTTACAGATTTAGTTTTTAAAGCAAAATATAAAATCAATGAACTGAAACTTTTATCAATAAATATCGTAAAAACATCTAATAAAAATGTTTTAATTAGAGATGCTGCAAAATTTTTGATTGAAAGAGTTAAAAAGAAAAAATTTGATAAATCAGTTTTGAAAGGATTTATAGATATTTGTAAAACAAAAATTAAAAATTCTAATGATAATATGAATTGGACTGAATGTTTTATTGAATTAGGTAGAAAAATTAGTCAGATACAAAATGGCAATTTACGTCAATGGGATTTATTACAAGCAAAAACTTATGAAAATGAGATGAAAAAAGCTCAACAAATAAATAATAATGGTATTGCTGTTGCTTCTTGGTGCAAAGATGCCATCAAATATTATAAAAAGGCAAAAAACAAAATCAAAGCTGATAAACTTTTTAAAAAATATAGTGACTTATGCAAAACAATACAATATGCAACAATAGATGGTCCTCCTTATAATTTACAAACTGATATTGATAAATTAAAAGATTTTATTGATAAATCAAATAATTTAGATGTTCTTAACGAAATAATTTACGGTTTTATTCCAAAATATGAAAATAATAAAAAGACCGCTCAAGAAATTCTTAAAAATTCTTCATTGACTAATTTTTGTTCTAGTATTTACACAGATATCTATGGGCAGGTTATAGGATATGCAAGTACAGATGAAGAAAAGTTTAAACATGAACTATGGAACTCTTACAAAATAAGTTTTCATTTTAGTTCAATTTTATTATTTCATTATATTCAATACGCGTTGAAAACAAATAAACTTAATATTGATTTATTACTAGAGTATTTAAAAACAACTTGGTTCGGTATCATTATAAAAAAACAATTACCTGAAAATCAAATACTTGTATACCAATGGTTAGAACATATTGAACAACCTATAATAAGTTACTTCAATAAACAACAAAAATATTTATGTGATACCAATTTTAGATTAACTTTTATAAATGAAGTTGATAGTTTAACTTTAAAAATAGAAGGAATATTAAGATATTTAATTGAATTAGCACATATAGAAGGGTTTTCTGTTAGAAAATTTGTAAATGATAAAAATGGACGACAGGTTTCAAACTGGAAAAGTATTAATGAATTATTATGGGATTCCAATATTTCAAAGATTTTAAATGAAGATGATGTCTGGTTTATGAGATATTTTTTAACTGACTACTTGGATGTTCGAAATAATATTGCCCATTGCTTAATTTTAAATCCTTACCAAGAACAATATTATTATGGTTTTCAGTGGTTATTAATTATCATATTGAGATTGTCAAAGTATGTAAAATTAAAAAATTCTTTAGAAAGCTAGATAAATTATTTTTATGGGTTATATAGGTTGATAAAGATTTATATATGTTAAGTTTAAAAATGAATTGTAATTTAGCTAATTTTAATTATTTTGTATTATAATTTTTGTAAAAAGTAGTAGGCTTAAATGTTAGATTTGGTTTTAAATACAGCAAAAACAACTCATAATATAAACTGGTGGCAGGTAGCAACCCCATTTATAACCGCATTTACAACTTTCGGTGCTGTATATTTTGGTGCGTGGTTAACCGATAAAAGGAGAGAAGCTGAACAACATAAGAAAAATATCAATCAAGCAATAGTATTACACACTTTAATTGAATTACAAGTACCTGCTTTGATTGATTACAGAGATAGAACTTTAATTCCAAAACTTAAAGCAATTAATCTAGGTAATTTAATTGTTGCAACTGAAAAATATCCATTTTCTTCTTGGTTACTACCTGTTAAGATTGAAGATTACGATTTTTTGATTAATGTTAGTAAAGGTGCAATGAGTGCATTAAATCAAGTTTTAAAATATGAAGAACAACTTGATAATGCAGTTTTAGCCTTTGATAATTTTACACTAACTGATGAAGAAAAAAGAGCTCCAAATGCTTTAATAATTCATATAGAAAAAGTTAAAGGTATAATTGAAACATTGTATGAAACCTGTGATAGCTTAATTTATTTTTCACTTTTATTACACAGGTATTTAACTTATATGCTTTGTGAAATTAACAAAGAACTAATTACTTGTTCTGATACTCTTATGGGTATAAATCTTATTGCAGAAGCAAAAAATAATAAAATAAAATTGGGTTGGTTAAGAATGTTACCTAGAGAATGGCATGGTGCAAGAATTCCTAAAGAGCAAAATAGTAAAAGTTAAAAAGTCCATAAAAAATTTTCATTTATTATAGTTGATTTGATGTGATTTTACATGTCCGTTTAAAATTTTTAGTAATTTCCTTTAATTCTTCTATTGTATTTTTATTTTTAGAATAAATAAAACGGTTACGATTTATATAAATTATAGTATTTAATCCTTTTATTTGTTCTTCATCATGAACTTTTAAATACTTAAATTGAGAACCTCTTTTAGCTACACATAAAACCATATTAGGGGATAATGGAATAATTTTATTAGCAGTAGGAAACGACTTTATAATTTCAGTAACATTTGAGTAATCTTCAATAACTGGAGCATCCGTTGTAATAATATTGAATTCTTTTGGTATAACAAAAATTATCCAGTTTTGTTTTTCAAAAACATTTTTTAGCATATTAGTGAGTTCAATATTTCCAAAAGATAGAGATAAAATTTGATTTTTTGTCGGAGATTGTTCTAACTTACTAACTATATCTTTATTCTTATCTATAATTTCTTTATCAGCAGAATTAATGAGTTTAAGCCTAGATTTATTTAGAACATTTATAAAATCTTCCATATAATTAAAGTATTTGATAGTTCTCTGATAAAGCAAAGCAAAAAATAACGATAGCTCGCTTTTTTCTCGAGAATTTACTCTTTTTTGAGCAATTAACTTATCTAGTATTGGTTTTGCAATACCTTCAATTTGTGAAAGAGCTAATTCTATGTTGTAGTCTTTTGTATTGTCAGGAGTTTCGATTGTATATGCATGTTTTTTATAACCTGTATTACAAGGTTTTTGTGGGTCAAAAAATTTATCTTGCTCAGAATCATATACAGCCAAATATCCTTGAGCATCTGTAAAATACTTCAAATAAAATTCTGGAATGATATGTTGTTTTATAGGATTTGACATTTGTTTTATTAATTAAATTTTATTCTGAAAATATTATACAACAAATTGTTTAGTAATTACTTTTCATAAATCATAAATTTGGCGGGGGGCTATTTGGGGGCTGAAGCTACGAAAAGCCCCCGAAAATTATTTTAAGTTACTAAAAGCAAGAATGTGTGAAATTAAACAATACTAAAGACTTTGGCACATTATTGAAAGTTACAAAAAGTATTTTTAGGTGTTCGAATCCCACCTCCTCCTCCATTTAGAAAGAGCCTGAAAAGGCTCTTTTTTAGTGCGTTTTCAGAGTTTCAAAATTTTCAAAAACAGCTTAATTTAGTCCCAAAAGGGACTAAAAAGAGACTGGTAAAAAATTATACTAAATCACTTTTGCCTATATTACACTCAAAACATGTTGTCCTTAAATTTTCAAGAATTGTTTCTCCACCCTTAGACCAAGGAATTATGTGATCAACTTGCAGTTCTATACTTGAATCTTTGGCAGGCGAACGACCACAAAGAACACATT
Source organism: uncultured Clostridia bacterium (assembly GCA_934167435.1). Lineage (GTDB taxonomy): Bacteria > Bacillota > Clostridia > TANB77 > CAG-508 > CAG-269. The sequence continues at coordinate 4,665 of CAKPKZ010000070.1, forward strand.
TAAAATTATCTCTTTGTAAAACTTTATATCGAAGTCGTAAATTTATATTTCTCGGTGTTTTATGTTTATAGGATTTTTCTTCTGCAATTGGTTCTTCAACCATTGTTTTATTAGGTTCATTTTTGTTTACATATTCTATAAATGTTTCAAGTGCTTTATACCAACTACCATATTTGGAAACGTAAGGCTTTGCAGAACAAATTGATAAAGGCTTATGCATATCATGATAACATGGTTGTCGTCCTAATTTTTGCCAAACATTTAATAAATTAGTAAATAATTCTTCTTCTGTTAGATTTTTTGATATTTTATAAAATAAATGAGCCTCTTTCAATGCATTATTCCAAGTTTTAAAAATTCTTTTTATTTTGGTCGAATTATATTTTCCATTTAAATCATATTCCTTTGCTGATAGAGTATTTTTATTTAATTTTTTTGCAACAATATTTATATCATTTAAATAATCTTGTTTTGATATTTCTGAATAATTATTTTTAACACTTTTTAAATTTGCAAGTTCCAAACACTTTGCCCAAGAACCGAATCTTCGTCTTAAAGAAGATGAGTTATATTTACCTATTTTGTCATAATCATTAATAGTAACGTTTTCTGATTTTAACTTTTCAGAAACTTTTATTAAGTCTTCTAATAACTCTTCATTGGTTATATTTCTTTTTTTGATTAATTCATATTCCATAATAAAATTATATAATAAAGTTAAAATAAAGCATTATATAAAAAGAATATTGGTAAAAAAATGCTTTTTTATGTTATAATTTCACAAAAAAAGAGGTAATATGTTTTTGTTCTATATAGACGAATCTGGAGAAATTGCATATAATTCAGGCTCAAAATATTTTGTGTTTAATGCTTTAGGGATAAATGCAAAGGATTGGAAATCTATAAACCACAAGGTTAATGAGTTAAAAACATCTATTTTTAAAACGGACTCTGCTCCTATTTTGGAAGTAAAATCTAACTGGATAAGATTCCCAAAAGAAAGAGAAAAACATGAATACCTTGCAAATTTATCTAAAGAAGAATTAATACAGCTTTCTTTTGGATTAATGGATATTATTATCAACAACAACTGTATTTTAATTTCTACTGTTATTAACAAAGATTCATTATTAAGACACTATGGAATAAGTAAACCAGAGCCTAACATTTTTGCAATTCAGTATTTGTTAGAAAGAATTTCTTTATATATGGCATTTAATCATCCTGATGAGCAAGCTATTGTAATTATGGACAAATGCTCCGATAGCATAGAAAAAATGTTAAACAGAACGCATACCTTACAAGTTGAAGAAGGTTATTCTTGGAAAGGAATTAAAAATATTATTGAAAATATTATGTTTGTTGATTCACAATACAACAACTTTATTCAATTGACAGACTTATGTGCTTATAATGTAAACAGGGCATTTAAAGATGATAATCCTGATTACCAATTCTTTAAGGCATTATTGCCTAAATTTGCTTATAATCAAAAAACAGGCAGTTTAAATAATGCAGGGATAACATATAAATTAAAAGAGTTTTTTGACAAAGATAATCCTAATATGTATCAGTTTTTAAATACCTATAAAAATGAAAACAGTGTATTGCCAAATGGCAAATACACCGCTTAACTATATTATACCCGATTTTATAAAAAATACAACCCAATATCATATAAATAATTTACAAAATTTAATTTGTGTTATAATTAACGCATTCAGTTAAGAGGGTGAATAATGAAAAAATTTTTGTGTATTGTAAACATCTTTATTTGTTTAGAATTATTTAATGTTTGTTTTGCAGAAAAGAATCCTGCATGTACTTCTGGTTCAAAAGTGTTAATATTACAAGTGTTGGATGAAGGTGCTTTAGGGTATATATGCCCTAAAACAAATTGGGATTATAATGATTTTCGAATGGCTTGTATGTCTGATGGAAGATTGGTGTATTTAACTCAAAATAAAAATTATGTTGATGAACAATTGATTAAACTTGAAAAAAATGAATGTTTTTCCGAAAGTGGAACTTATAGGTACTATAATAAAAATAATGATAGAAAAACAGTTCGAGCTATAGATATAATAAATAAAAAATTTTAAATTTTCGTGGGACTAAAAAGGGACTAATTTGGCAAAAAGTCCCTGAAAGTTATTAGAAATTACCAAAAGAATGGTTGGCTAAAACTAAACGATATTAGAGGATACAGGAAGAAATTTAAGAACACAAAAATCAAAAATACGTGTTCGAATCCCACCTCCTCCTCCATTTAGAAAGAGCCTGAAAAGGCTCTTTTTTAGTGCGTTTTATCCATATTTCAAATTATTGGTGCATATAAATACTCACTGCTAAATTTTATATCTTCTATGCAAGCAACTAGAGCTACTTACAATTCTCACTCTCACTCAGGAAACAAAGGAAGTTCGACATCAAGTCCAAGTGGACAAATGGAATTATTCATCGAATTGACGTGTAAAAAGCCAATAAACCAAACCAATAAATGGAGAAAGATACATTCCTGTTCTAATCATTGCACGTCCACTAGTTGTCATCATAGGATTTGGTTGATTATTGAGTTGATAAAAAATTATTGAAGCAACAATACCTAAAATTGTGAAAATAATTAGTTCTTTTGTAGATTTCTTCATAAGGGAATATTACCACAAATATGACAAAGTTTATTTAATGTTTTGAAATTCAAACCCTACTTAAATTTCATTTTATTAAAATATGTAACAAAAAGTCAATTATTTAAAACATAATTACTTTATATAAATACGGGAATTTCGGGGAATAATTATGATTGCAAGTAAAGTTTTAAAAACTATATTACCGCATACTTCTTTTATGAGAGGAATAAAAACAAGACCTTTTAATGAAGTTCTTCAAGAAATAACAACTTTTTCTAAATCATCACATAATGTTTGCAAAGATATTAAACTAGCAGGCAAAAAAACTACTAGATTTGAACAATTTTTTAGACAAAATCATACTCCAGCATTAGAAGATATGGGCAGAGTGGATA
>CAKPKZ010000071.1 GCA_934167435.1 uncultured Clostridia bacterium
ATTATGATGAATATTTAGAAATAAAGGAAATATGGTATTTCGAGAATTTTCTTAAAGAAAGATTTAAATTTGAACAAATAGATACAAAAATAGAATATCATGAATCTGTACAAAAAAAATCAATAGAAGAAGAGTGGAAAAACATAATTGCATATATGTCACATAAATATCCTTTAACAAAGCCAATGTTACTTTTAAAAAGCAATATAGAGATTAAAGATAATATTATAGTAAAAGTAAATATGCATATAAAAGGTGCTGAATTTTTAAAAGCTAAAAAAACAGACAAAGAATTAGAAAGAGTACTAAAAAACTTATTTGGAATTGACTATAAAGTTGAATTAAATGAACAATTGCAAAAAGAAGACATTTTAGAAATAAAACAAAATATAGAAGAAGTACAAAAAAACGCAATAAAACATATAGAACAAGAAAATATACAAAGAGAACTAAATAAAGAGCAATCTGTTCCGGAATATAACGATCCAGACTATATGCCACCACAAGATATTGATGGTTATATTCCAGAAAACATAGAAGAAGTACAAGAAGAAAATGAGCAAGTAAACTATATAATGGGAAAAGCAACTAAAGCAAAAGAAAATAAAGTAAAAATAAAAGATATAGGCTCAGATAATGGAAGAGTAACAATAGAAGGAAGAGTACTAACTTGTGAATGCAAACAAACAAAATCAGGAAAAGGAATGATTATATTCGATATATACGACGGAACGGGTACAATTACTTGTAAATCATTTGCTAAGGATTTTGAAGAAGGGAACCAAATTACCCAAAAAATAGAAGAGGCAAAAATAGTAAAAACTACAGGAAAAGCAGGATTAGACACATATGCTGGAGATATAACAGTAATTGCAAATACAATTATTAAGTCAAATGCAGAAATTCCAGAAATGCCAGAAGAGTCAGAAGATACACCGTTAATTTTAGGAAAAACAGTAAATATAACAGAACCATTAGTAAAAATAAACGATTTAACAGCTGACGACGGAAAAGTATCATTAGATGGCGAAATTATTAATATGGAAGATAAAGAGTTAAAATCTGGTAAAACATTACTAAGCTTTGACTTGTATGACGGAACAAGTACAATGACATGTAAAGCATTCTTAGAAAAACAAAATGCAAAAAAAATAATAAAAAGAATAAAAAATGCAAAAGGCATAAAAATAGCAGGAAATGCACAAATGGACCAATTTTCTGGTGAACTTACAGTTATGGCAAATGTAATAGTAGAATCAACTGGAATAAAAAGAGTTGTAAGACAAGATAATGCAGAGGTTAAAAGGGTAGAACTACATATGCATACACAAATGAGTCAAATGGATGCAATGACATCAGCAAAAGACTTAATAAAAAGAGCAATGAAATGGGGAATGAAATCTATCGCAATAACAGACCATGGAGTAGTTCAAAGTTTTCCAGAGGCACATAAACTTCTAGGAGTAGACAATCCTGATATGAAGGTAATTTATGGTGTAGAGGCATATTTGGCTCCAGACAATACAAAATCTGTATACAATTCAAAACAACAAAATATAGACACAACATACTGTGTTTTAGATTTAGAAACAACAGGATTTTCAGCTACAACAGAAAAAATTACAGAAGTTGGTATTATGAAGATTAAAAATGGGGAAGTATTAGAATCTTTTAGTGAATTTGTAAATCCAGAAAAGCATATACCAGAAAGAGTAACAGAAGTAACCAATATAACAGATGAAATGGTTAAAGATGCCCCAACAATAAAAGAACTATTCCCAAAAATATTAGAATTTTTAGGAGATCCTAATAATACGGTAATAGTAGCACATAATGCTAATTTTGATGTTGGATTTTTAAAGCAAAATGCTAAAGTTTTAGGCTATGATTTTGATTATACATATTTAGATACATTAAGCTTAGCAAAAGATTTGTTTCCAGATTATAAAAAATATAAACTTGGAAAAATTGCAGAGAACTTAGGAATAAAAGTTGAAGTTGCACATCGTGCGCTAGATGATGTTGATACAACTGTAAAAGTATTTAATGTTATGATGAAAATGTTAAAAGACAGAGGATGTAAGATTGTTAATGATATCGATTTATTAGCCAAAGATGAAGAAGCTAAAAAAGAAGAGTACAAAAAATTAAAAACATATCATGCAATAATTCTTGCTACTAATTATGTAGGATTACGTAATTTATATAGATTAGTTTCCTATTCTCATTTGAATTATTTTTACAAAAAACCTAGAATATTAAAAAGTTTATATAAAAAATATTCAGAAGGATTAATAATACGGAAGTGCATGTGAAGCAGGAGAATTATATCAAGCAATTGAACTTGGAAAACCAGAAGAAGAAATTGAAGAGATTGCAAACGATTATGATTATTTAGAAATTCAACCAATAGGAAACAATAACTTTTTAATAAGAAATCAAACAGTTAAAGATGAAGAAGCCTTAAGGGATATTAATAGAAAAATTGTAGCACTAGGGGAAAAATTACAAAAACCAGTAGTAGCAACTTGTGATGTTCATTTTATGGACCCTCAAGATGAAATATATAGAAGAATATTAGAAGCTGGGCAAGGATATGCAGATGCAGACATGCAGGCACCATTGTATTTAAGAACAACAGAAGAAATGCTTAAAGAGTTTGAATATTTAGGAAAAGAGAAGGCCTATGAGGTTGTTGTAACAAACACAAATAAAATATCAGATATGTGCGAACCAATAAGCCCAATTTCACCTGAAAAATGTCCACCACATATTCCTGGATGTGAAGAAGACATAAAAAATATTGCATATAAAAAAGCACATGAACTTTATGGGGAAACATTACCTGAAATTGTTCAAACCAGATTAGACAAAGAATTAAATTCAATTATAAGTAACGGATATTCTGTTATGTATATTATTGCACAAAAATTGGTGTGGAAATCAAATGAAGATGGATATATTGTTGGATCAAGAGGATCTGTTGGTTCTTCATTAGTAGCGTTTATGACAGGGATAACAGAAGTTAATTCTCTTCCACCACATTATAGATGTAGCAATTGTAAATATTCAGATTTTACAGATTACGGTTTTCAAAACGGCTTTGATCTTCCAGATAAAGACTGCCCTAAATGTGGTAATAAACTTACAAAAGATGGTATGGATATTCCATTTGAAACTTTTCTTGGATTTAATGGAGATAAAGAACCTGATATAGATTTAAATTTCTCAGGGGAATACCAAGCAAAAGCACATAAATATACAGAGGTTATATTTGGAAAAGGAACAACATTTAAAGCTGGAACTGTTGGTACTGTGGCTGAAAAAACAGCATATGGATATGTAAAAGGATATTATGAAGATAGACAAATACCAATAAGTAAAGCCGAAATAACAAGACTAGCACAAGGGTGTACTGGAATTAAAAGAACTACAGGTCAGCACCCAGGAGGAATTATAGTTGTTCCAAAAGGTAGAGAAATATTCGAATTTACACCTGTTCAACATCCAGCAGATGATCCTAAATCAGATATTATAACTACACATTTTGACTATCATTCAATTGATGCAAATTTATTAAAACTTGATATACTAGGGCACGACGATCCGACAGTTATTCGTATGCTACAAGATTTAACTGGAATTGCACCAACGCAGATTCCATTAGACGATAAAGAAACTATGTCTATATTTAATTCAACAGAAGCGTTAGGAGTTACTCCTGAGCAAATCCACTCTAAAGTTGGGACTTTTGGAATACCAGAATATGGAACCAAATTTGCAAGAGGAATGCTTTTGGATACTCATCCAACAACATTTGACGAATTAATACGTTTGTCAGGGCTATCTCATGGTACCGATGTTTGGCTTGGAAATGCTCAAACATTAATAGAACAAGGTGTAGTAACTTTGCAAGAAGCAATATGCTGTAGAGATGATATAATGATATATTTAATAAAAAAAGGACTTCCACCAGACAAAGCTTTTAAAATTATGGAAACAGTGCGTAAAGGAAAAGCCTTAAAAGATCCAGAAAAGTGGGAAGGATTTAAAGCAATAATGAAAGAACATGATGTTCCTGATTGGTACATAAAGTCATGCGAAAAGATTAAATACATGTTCCCAAAAGCTCATGCTGCTGCATATGTAACAAATGCATTTAGAATAGCATGGTTTAAAGTTCATATTCCTCTTGCTTATTATGCAGCTTATTTTTCTATAAGGGCAAAAGCATTTGATGCAGAGTGCATGATATTTGGAAAAGAAAAAGTAAAAAATAAAATGAAAGAGATTGAACTTAAAAACCAAAAAAAAGAAGCAACAAAAGCAGAATTGGATATGTATGATGATTTGGAATTAGTTTTAGAAATGTATGAAAGAGGTTTAGAATTTTTGCCAGTTGATTTATATCAGTCAGATGCAATAAAATTTAGAATTGAAGACAATAAGTTACGACCTCCTTTAAATAGCATACCAGGATTTGGAACAGTTGCTGCACAAGGAATTCAAAACGCAAGAGAAGATGGCAAATTTATGTCTATAGATGATTTAAAAATAAGAGCAAAAATAGGAGCATCAGGAGCGGAACTATTAAAACAATTTGGTTGTTTAGAAGGAATGAGCCAAAGCAATCAAATGAGTTTATTTGGATAAAAAATAGTATAAGGAGAAAATAAAATGCAATTTAACATTATTACAGTAAAAAATATAATTATATATATATTATTAATAAATTTAATAGGATTTTTCGCAATGTTAATAGACAAGAAAAAAGCACAAAAAGGAAAATGGCGTATACCAGAAAAAACTTTACTAATAATTACGTTATTAGGTGGCGGAGTTGGAACAATTTTAGGAATGTATATGTTTAGGCATAAAACAAAAAAGTTAAAATTTACAATAGGATTTCCAGTAATATTGATATTAGAAATAATATTGGCAGTATACTTTATATTTTTTTATAATATTATGTAATGCTTATAAAAACGACAATAGAGCAAAAACCTTTAAATAGGGGATTTGCTCTATTGTTTTTTTAAATTAAAAATATAAAGAAGTGCACATAATTTGTTTAAAAAAATAAAAATAAAGCAATAAAAAATAAAAAGAAAAATACAATGTGAACAACTTGTGAACGCAAACTGGCTATTAGTAATTATTCACAAACTTATCCACAATATCCACATATTTTATCAACAGTAATTAACAGGAGACATAAAACGACAAAGATAACATAATTGTAATGGGAGTGAAATATAATTGTAATAAAATAATAACATAAATATCTTTTCTTAATATAATAGTATAAAGGGAGGAATAAATATGTTTAACAGATTAAGGCACAGATTAAGAAGAAATTTTTATAGAGCTATGGAAAATAATGATGTAACACTAGAGCAACTAAAGCAAATGCAAAATGAAGGTGCAACTATTATAGATGTTAGAAGTCCTTTGGAATATAAAGAAGGGCATATTCAAGGTGCTATTTCACTTCCAGAATATGAAATAAGAAAAAATATAAACAAATATATAAAAAGTCAAAATGAAAAAATAGTTTTGTATTGCCAAACAGGACATCGAAGTAAAAGGGCACAAAATGAATTACTAAAAATGGGATACAACAATGTATTTAATTTATATAATGGACTTCAAAACTATTGAGATTTTCTTTTATGTGTGCTAAAATGTGAAATATAAAATATAATGGAGGAACTATGGAAAGAAGACAAGAAAATATAAGAAATTTTAGTATAATAGCACACATAGATCATGGAAAATCAACACTTGCAGATAGACTAATAGAAATGACAGGAGTACTTTCTAAAAGAGAGATGGAAAGTCAAGTTTTAGATAATATGGACATAGAACGAGAAAGAGGAATAACAATAAAATCTCAAGCTGTTAGGATGGTATACAAAGCAAAAGATGGACAAGAGTATATATTTAACTTAATTGATACACCAGGTCATGTAGATTTTAATTATGAGGTATCAAGAAGTTTGGCGGCATGTGATGGAGCAATATTAGTTGTTGACTCAAGCCAAGGTGTTGAAGCACAAACTTTAGCAAATGTATATTTAGCAATTGATAATAATTTAGAAATATTACCTGTAATAAATAAAATAGATTTACCAAATGCAAGACCAGATGAAGTAAAACAAGAAATTGAAGATATAATTGGAATACCAGCCCAAGATGCGCCATGTATATCGGCTAAGTCAGGATTAAATGTAGAAGAGGTATTAGAAAAAATTGTAACAGAATTACCAGCACCAAAAGGAGATGAAAATGCTAAAACTAAATGCCTAATATTTGATTCGTATTATGACAATTATAAAGGTGCAGTAGCATATATAAGAGTTGTTGATGGAAAAATAAAGGTAGGAGATGAAATAAAACTCATGGCAACTAACAAAATATATACAGTTGCAGAAGTTGGATATTTTGTTCCTGGTTCATATATGCCATCAAAAGAAATAAAAGCAGGAGAAGTTGGATATGTTGCAGCAAGTATAAAAAGTTTAACTGATATACATGTAGGAGATACAATTACCCTAAAAAATAATCCTGCAGCCAATCCTTTACAAGGATATAAAAAAGTAACACCAATGGTATATTGTGGACTGTATCCAATAGATGGAAGTCAGTATGAGGAATTAAAAGAGGCATTAGAAAAATTAAAATTAAATGATGCAGCACTAGAATATGAAGCAGAAACTTCAGCAGCATTAGGTTTTGGATTTAGATGTGGATTTTTAGGACTATTGCATCTAGAAATAATAGAAGAAAGATTAGACAGAGAATTTAATTTAGGTTTAATCACAACAGCTCCATCAGTTATATATAAAGTACATACTACAACAGGAGAAATAATGGAAATATATAATCCTACAGATTTACCAACACCACAAGAAATATCATATATAGAAGAGCCATTTGTAACAGCTAGTATTTTAACTCCAAAAGAATATGTTGGAAATATAATGGAATTATGCCAAAATAGACGTGGAATATACATAGACATGAAATATTTAGACGAAAATAGAGTAACAATAATATATGAAATGCCACTTAATGAAATAATATATGACTTTTTTGATAATTTAAAATCTAAAACAAAAGGATATGCCTCATTTGATTATGAGTTTAAAGAATACAGAAGGTCAAACTTAGTTAAATTGGACATTCATATAAACGGCGAACCAGTTGATGCTCTTTCATTCATTGTTCATAAAGATAGCAGTTATGCAAGAGGAAAGAAAATGGTAGAAAAATTAAAAACAGTTATACCAAGAAAATTATTTACAATTCCAATTCAAGCAGTAATAGGAGGACAAATAATAGCAAGAGAAACCATTTCTGCAATGAGAAAGGATGTACTTGCCAAATGTTACGGGGGAGATATTACAAGAAAGAAAAAACTACTAGAAAAACAAAAAAGAGGTAAAAAGAAAATGCGCGAAATAGGTAATGTAGAAGTACCACAAGAAGCATTTTTATCAGTGTTAAAATTAGATGACGAATAAAAATAAAAGAGAGGATAAATAATGAAACATAAAAATGTAAATAAAAAAAATATAAAAAAAGAAATAAGAGAAGAAAAATCATATGATGACCAAGTAGAAGGAAGAAACTCAGTA
>CAKPKZ010000072.1 GCA_934167435.1 uncultured Clostridia bacterium
TATCTACCTTTGCTTCTTTTTTAATTTTTTTCTCTTCTATATTGTTTTCTTTTTTAGTTTGCTCATTTTTATTTTCTTTTTTTATACCAAATAGTTCATTCACAGTCATTGGTTTATTTGGTTTATTTCTATAAACAATATTGTAATCATTTTTTTGTTTTCTTTCTACAAATCCTATATTATTGGCCCTTTTTTCTTCTTTTTTGTTTTGTTCAACTTTTAATTCTTCTTCATCTGAAATAATAACTTCTCTTCTTATAATAACTGGTGTTTTCTCTTCTTTTACTTTATTATCTTTCACTTTTACATCCTTTTTATTTTCTTTTTTTGAAAAACTTTCTTCAATTCTTTTAGCATCATTTTCTTCAACTGAGCTTAAATGACTTTTAGCCTCAATTTTTAATTGTTTGGCTCTTTCTAATACTTCCTTACTGGTTAAGTTTAGCTTTTTAGCTATTTCATGTATTTTCATCTTACCCAATAATATCACCCCCATTATATATCTTTTTTATTTCGTTTGCTAAATTTATGTCTTCTATGCCTATTATTGCTTTATTCTCTTTTCCAATTGCCTTGCTTAGTTCTTCTATATTGCTATATATTATAAAACTTATGTTGTTGTTTTCTGATAATTTTTGGAACTTTTCTTTAGTTCTATTAGACGCATCTGTTGCTATTATTACAATTTTTACTTTGTGTTTATTTATTTTATCTTCTACACTATCTGCCCCAAAGCAAATTTTACGCGCTCTTGCTGCTAATCCAACTAATCCTAATATTTTTTTATTTATCAAAAATTACACCTCTTAATTTCTCATATATTTCATCTGAAATTTTCATTTCAAAAACTTTTTCTAATCTTTTACTTTTTATTAGTTTTTCTAAACAATTAGAGTTATTGCATATGTATGCCCCTCTACCATTTTGTTTTCCTGATATATCTACAAATATTTCGTTTTCGGAATTTTTTACTATTCTAATTAATTCGTTTTTGTCTTTCTTGCTGTTACATCCCATACATGTTCTTTGTGGTAATTTTTTCATATATATCATTCCTTTATAATATACTTATACATTTTGAATATTATTCTTCTGTTTTTTCATCCTCTTGCTTGCTTTCTAACATTTGTCTAAATTGAGTTTCTGATTTTATATCAATTTTCCAATTTGTAAGTCTTGCTGCTAATCTCGCATTTTGTCCTGCTTTACCTATTGCAAGTGATAATTGATCGTCTGGAACTATTACTTGTGCAAATTTTTCTTCTTCCTTAATGTCAACTGCAAGTATTTTGGCTGGTAATAATGCTGAAGATATATAAATAGATGGATCTTCGTTCCATTCAATTACATCAATCTTTTCTCCATTTAATTCATTTATAACATTTTGAATTCTTACACCTTTTTGCCCTACACAAGAACCAACTGGATCTATGTTTTCATCTGGTGAATATACTGCAACTTTGCTTCTATTTCCTGGGTCTCTAGAAATACTTTTAATTTCTATTACTCCTTCATATATTTCTGGTATTTCAAATTCCAATAGTTTTCTAACAAAGTCTGGGTGACTTCTTGAAACAATTACTTGTGGTGCACCTTTAGCTCCTCTTTCAACATCTAGTACATATCCTTTAATTTTTTCATTTACACTATATTTTTCTGTAGGTATTTGTTCTTTTAAAGGCATTACTCCTTCTAGTCTTCCTAAATCCATAACAACAATATTGTGATCTGCTTTTTGAATTATTCCTGAAACAATTTCTCCTTTTCTGTTGTTAAATTCATCAAAAATAATATTTCTTTCAGCTTCTCTTAATTTTTGAATTATTACTTGTTTTGCTGTTTGTGCTGCTATTCTACCAAAGTCTTTTGGCACTATTTCAACTTCTACTGTATCTCCTTCTTTTAGATCTTTGTTTATTTTTCTTGCATCTTCCACACTTATTTCTAAAGCATCATCATTTGCTTTTTCCATAACTTCTTTTATGCTATAAACATGTGTTGCTCCTGTTTGTCTATCCATTTCTACTCTTACATTTTCTAGTGAATCAAAGTTTCTTTTATAAGCTGTAACTAATGCTGTTTCTATAGATTCTAGTAAGTATGCTTTTTCAATTCCTTTCTCTTTTTCTAATTCTTCTAAAGCTAATATTAATTCTTTGTTATCAATAGCTTTCATTTTTTAATTCCTCCTTTAATTCCATTTATATATTGTTTTAATTTGTGCAATATTTTTTCTTTCAATTTTTGTATCTTCATTTATTATAATTTCGTTTTCATTATAATTTGTTAATATTCCTATATATTGTTTATTTGCCTTTTCGTCTTTTTTAAATAATTTAATTTCTACTTCTTTTCCTATGTTTTGTTTTAAGTGTTTGTCTTTTTTTAATGTTCTTTCTATTCCTGGTGAAGATACTTCTAAAAAATATTGTTCTTTTATGTAGTCTGCTTCGTCTAAAATTTCATTAATTTCATTGCTTACTTTTTCGCAGTCATTTAAGTCAATTCCATTTGGACTGTCAATAAAAATTCTTAAAAAATAATTTTTTCCTTCTTTTGCATATTCAACATCGTACAATTCATATCCGATTTTCTGTATTTTTTCTTCTATAAGGTTTTCTACTTTTTGTTCTATATTTGCCAATTTTTTCCTCCTTATCTATATAAAAGTTAAGAGTGGGATTTGTTCCCACTCTTGCTGTATTTTGTGTTTCTTTTATTATTATACCCAATTTTTCATACAATTGCAAGCATTTTATGCCTTTTTTTTATTTTTCTTTTTGTTAAATATAAAAATAGCGGTTATTTACAATTTTAAATAGCCACTATTTCTTATTTTATACTTTTTCTGTAATTTCTGATTTTTCAGTTTCTTCTACATCAGATATTTTTATATTTCTTAAATGATTAATTTTCTCCCATGATGTTTCTCTTTTAAATAAGCATTTAAAGTTAATAAGTAACCATGTTCCCATAAATAGTGGATAACATAATAATCCTTTTAACATTGGTTTTATTGGTCTTCTGTCTAAAAGCATTGCAATTATTCCTGTAACTATTGGTAATAAGAATGTTGGAATTAAATATTTTAATATGTTTATAATTAATTCTACTTTTGTCATTCCATTTCCTGCATACATTAAAAAGTTTGTTGCTAGTAATAATAATGTTACTATAAACATAGGTATACTTCCTATAATGTATAAAAATCCGTCGAAATTCATCATTGTTTTATTTTCTTTAACTGCTACTGCTAATGATTTTGTGTATTCTTTTATACATTGTATATGTCCTACTGTCCATCTGCTTCTTTGTGACCAAGATTGTTTAAAGCCTGTTGGTTGTTCATCATATACTATAGCGTCTGTAGCCCAACCTAGTCTTTTTCCTTTTATAATTCTTTTTAATGAAAATTCTATATCTTCTGTTAATGTAACTGTGTCCCAACCTTGTGGTTTTACTACGTCGAATCTAACCATAAAACCTGTACCATTTAATAATGGAGACAATCCTAAATTGTATCTTGCTAAATGGTAAAATCTGTGCATTGTCCAATAAAATATTGCATATCCTGCTGTTATCCAATTGTCTGTTGGGTTTTTTATATCTCTATATCCTTGAACAACATCTTCTCCTTGGCATAATTTTTTGTTCATATTTTTAATGAAGTTTTTATCTACAATGTTGTCTGCATCAAATATAAAGAAAGCATCATATGGCGCATTTTCTTTTATTTTTTGTTGTAAAAACCAGTCTAATGCATATCCTTTTGTTTTTTTGTTGCTATCAAACCTTTCATAAACTATTGCTCCTGCTTCTTTTGCTATTTTTGCTGTATTGTCTGTACAATTATCTGCAATTACATAAATATCATATAATTCTTTGTTATATGTTTGATTTTTTAAACTTTCTATTAAATTTGCTACAACAGCTTCTTCATTATGTGCTGGTATTATTGCCATAAATCTGTGATCTTTTTTTACTAATAAAGGTTTTTCCTTTAATTTAACTAAAGAACATAAACTTATTATTATTTGATATAACCAAAAAATTGTTATAAGCCATACTAAAGCTTCTCTTAGTATATATAAATATTCCATTTTTTTACCTCTCTTTAAATAATATTTTTATATAATATATTATTTCGTCTTTTTTATTATACTATTATTGTCAAAAATATGCAACTTTTTTAATTATTTTTTTAATAAAATTTAAATTTTGTAATCTTTTTGTATTTTTTTACATATATTTAATTAATAATTATTTGGAGGTTTAATATGAAAAGTCATTATAAAGTCGCAATAGTTGGTGCCAGCGGCCTTGTTGGTAGAACAGTTTTAAAAGTTTTAGAGGAACAATCTCTTACAAATGTAGAATATGTACTGTTTTCTTCAAAAAAGTCTGCTGGACTTCCTATAAAATTTATGGGTAAATCTTACATATTTTGTGAATTAACCGATAATAGTTTTGATTTAAATTTTGATTTTGCAATTTTTGCTGCCGGAAGTGATGTTGCAAAACATTTTGCTCCTATTGCAGTTTCTAAAGGATGTGTTGTTATTGATAATAGTAGTGCGTTTAGAATGAATCCAGAAGTTCCTTTAGTAGTTCCAGAAGTTAACCCTGAAACAATATCAATGAACAAGGGAATAATTGCAAATCCAAATTGTTCAACAATTCAGGCAGTTGTTCCTTTAAAGGCTTTAGACAATAAGTATTTTATAAAAAGAATTGTTTATTCTACTTACCAAGCAGTTTCTGGAGCTGGAAAAAGTGGAATAGAGGACCTAAAAAACAGTTACACTAATATAGACCAAAATGTTTTTCCATACTCTATAACTAATAATTGTATTCCTCACATTGATACATTTATGGAGGATGGTTATACAAAAGAAGAACATAAAATGATTAATGAAACAAGAAAAATTTTAAACAGGCCTAATCTTCCAATAACTGCTACAGCTGTTAGAGTTCCTGTTACTAATTGCCACAGTGAATCAATTAATGTAGAATTTGAGCGTTCTTTTGATTTATATGAATTAAAATTAACATTACAAAATTTTTCTAATATTATTGTTGTAGACGATATTGAAAATAATAAATATCCGTTAGCATCTAAGGCTAATGGAAATGATGAAGTATTTGTTGGAAGAATTAGAAAAGATTTTAGTGTTAAAAGTGGTATTAATATGTGGGTAGTTGCTGATAATTTAAGAAAAGGAGCAGCAACTAATGCTGTTCAAATTCTAAAAATATTATTAGAAGCATAAAAAAATACCTAAAGCACAAATTTTTGTACTTTAGGTATTTTATTTTACCTTAATGGTATCCGTAAAAAGTACGTATCCTTTGCAATACCATATGCTTCTGCTCCTATTTTACTAGCTAGCCTTAGTGAGGACTTGTTTGTTTTCTTTATTGCTATGCTTAAATTGCAATATTTAGTATTTTCTTTAAGCCATTCAATAAAGCCTTCCATTGCCTCTTTCATAATGCCTTGCCCTCTAAATTTTTCTCCCATGAGGACAGAAACATCAAGAATTGTTTTTTTAATTCTTATTGCAATAATACATCCGACCATTTTACCTTCTTTTTCAACTGCCAGGTAAAAGTCGTCTCTGCAATTCCCTTGAATATAGTCATCCACTGATTCTTTAGCTTGAGCAAGATTTTTGCAATAAGCATATCTTACGTACTCTTTCACTGCATCTTCATGTGCTAATGAATAAAATTCTTCTTCATCTCCTGCCTTAAATTTCCGCATTGTCAAATTGGCTGTATAAATTATCATACAACTACCTCCTAAAAATTTATGTTAATATTATTGTAACACAATTTTTATTTTAGTCAAGTTCTTCCATTTTATAGCATTAGAATTTAATTTGTATTATCTTGTTTTTTTGAGCTTACTCCTATTTTGTCTAATTGCTTTTCTGCGTCAAATTTCTTATTATTTATCATCATATAATATTTTTTCTCTGTTGAAGATACTGTCATATATACATCATCAAAGCCTGCTGCTCCAAATAATAACTCTCCTGAAGAATTTACTAGTATATATTTTTTATTTTTACATACAACAACTACGTTGTATTCTGGTATTACTACTAAGTTGTTAGCTTCTTTATTACTTGTTGCAATATATCCTATGCTGTTAAATTGAAAATCTACAACTTTGTTACCGCTTTTGTCAAAAAATCCCCAATAGTCTCCTTTTTTGGCTGGAATTAAATTTTCTGCCAATAAGTATTTATTTTTTATATCATTTTTTTCGAATTTACTAGCATCTATACCTATTTGGTCATAGTCTAATGTTATTTTTACATTTCCTTTTACATCAACCACACCATATTTTTTTTCTCTTTCTACAACGTACAAATTGCTATCTGTATCTAATAAATCTATACTATCATATAATAAGCTTATTTTTGTTTTTCCAGAATTTGATACAATTCCAACTTTATTATTATCTTCTATTAAAAAGTCTCCTGTTGTTGGCATATATTCTATTTTTGAATATTTAGCCTCTAAAACAGTTTCTCCATTTGATACATTTATAACTCCATATTTTCCTTTTTCATTTTTTACTATTAACATATTAGATAGTATTGTTTTTTGGTCTTGGAACTCATCAGACATTTCTGTATACCCTAAATCTAAGATTGATTTTTGGTATGAAGAAATTAAATATGGCATTGTATAAATTGTAATTCTTTTGCTATCTTTATTATATGAAATACTTGTATTAAATGCTGTTTCAATTCCTTGAATTGATGCATATAATTTACCATCTTTAGCTCGTACTTGTTGATCCATATAATAATAATCGTAATTTGTTGAATTTTGTACAATTTTATATATTTTATTTGAGTTAAGCGAGAAACTAGCAACTTCGTTTTCTGATTGTACATAGCATTTGTTTGTTTCTTCTGATTTATTACTATAGTCTCCATTATAACTCTTATATCCTAAATATTCTGCAATATCTTTAATTGGTATATATACATTTCCATCTTCGGCAAACCAAAGCATTTCTTTTACTTTTTCATTTGACTTTCCATCTAAAGTAACTCGTAAAGTGTTTTGTTTTATATATACCATAACACCTAATAAAATAAATATTAATACTGTTAACACTATTATTGATATTAAAATTATTTTAGATATTTTTTTAGACTTATCTTCTTTTGGTACTTTTTCAAAATTTTCTTCAATTAAATTCATTTGTATTCCTCCAATCAATTTGTATAACCATATTTTTTATAAAATTCTTCTCTAAAGTTTAACAAATTGTCATTCTCTATTTCTATTCTAACTCTTTGCATTAAATTAGTCAAGAACCTTAAGTTATGTATTGACAATAGTCTAACACCTAGTATTTCATTAGTTTTTATTAAATGTCTTATATATGCTCTTGTATAATTTTTACATGTGTAACAATCACATTCTGGATCTAATGGTCCCCAATCTCTTTCATATGTTGCATTTCTAACAACTACTTTTC
>CAKPKZ010000073.1 GCA_934167435.1 uncultured Clostridia bacterium
CCCATACACCATTTACTAAATCAAATACATCATTTTGTTTCATATAATATAAACAATTACTTACAGCTACTGGTTCACTTTCATACCCTAATGATTCTATAAATAATATTTTATTCTCAAAGTTAACTTTATATTTTCCACAAACTAGTCCTGTAATTAAATTTAAGTTTCCACCTATTAGTTCTCCCTCTGCCATTCCCTCTTTTATTGTCTTATAGCCGCTTTCTTCAACTCCTAATTCTAAACTCGCATCTACAAATCTTTTTAAAATTTCCTTATAACTATAGTCTGTTTCATCAGTTGCAATTGTTTTAAAATTAGTTCCACTAAATGTCACTAATCCAGTTTTAAAATTAATAATATTTGTTAATGATGTAATGTCACTATATCCGCATATAATTTTAGGGTTTCTTTTTATTAATTCATAATCTAAAAATTCAAAAACAGAATTACTATTGTTTCCACCTTTAGCACACCATATCATTTTTACATCTTTATTAGCAAACATCTCATTTATATCATCTGCCTTTTCTTTAGCAGTTGCACTATATAAATTAGTGTTCATAAATAAATTTTTAGAAAATTCAACTTTAAATCCACTTTGTTCTACTAATTGTTTTGCCTTTTTTATTTCATCTATATTACTTCCAATTATCGGATTAGAAGGTGCAACAACACCTATTGTATCTCCTATATTCAACTTGCTTGGTATTAATTTTATCATGTTTTCCTCCTATTTTTTCATAATTAAAGCTGTTTCTAAACCATAATTTTGTTTTTCCACTCTAAAAGAATGAATTAAATTTTTATTGCAAACACTACAAATTCCACAATCAAAAATATTTTCCTCTTTTAATCCTTCTTCTAGTAATATTATTTTATTTATTAAAACCGTATCTATATGCCATTTAGAATTATTATTTGTTCTTTCAACTATCTCATTAATTTGTTTTAAATCCTTGAATTCATTATAAAACAATTCCTTAACATCACTATCAACTTCAAAATGACATTTCCTAATACTTGGACAAATACCACAAATTATATTTTGTGGTTCACATTCATAATCAATTTTCATCTTTCTTACAGTCTCAACCGAAATTCGTTGTAAAGTTCCTTTCCACCCAGAATGAACATTTGCAATTACTCCTTTTACCGGATCAAAAAATAACAGTAATATACAATCTGCATTAACAGTTGAAAGCATAATATCTTTTTTATTTGTTATTAAACCATCTACATTATTATATTGTTCTAAATTAAAGTCTGGTTTATTAGAGTTGTATTTATTAAAAACTCCCATTACTTTTTTAGTATGATTTTGATTTGGTTTTACAATATTTATATAGTCACACCCAATTTCTTTACAAAATTTTTTATAACATTCAATTGCATAATTATACTCGTTTAAAGAAATTTTTGTATTATTTGCCCTTGATGTTCTAAAATTAACATCAAGCCCTAATGAATAAGCATGACTAATTTCTTTATACTCCAACAGTTTTCTAAATTGTAAATATTCAACCCCATTACTTCGTTTATGAACTACGACATTATTAGATAAATCCATTTAAGTACCTCCAAAAAAATTTTAACTCTGCTCCTGTTGTCTCATTTTGTTTAAAATATCATCTTTAGACTTAGTATCTATATAATTATAACAATTATTCATGTTATTAGGATTAAAACCACAAATTGATTTATATAAACAGTATTGGCATGGTGTTTTACCTTTTTTGTTATATGGTTTTACATCTATTTTTCCTTCAAATATTTCTTTTGAAATTTGTGTTATTGTTTTATATATATAATCTTGTAACACTTTAAATTCATCTTTTTTTACCCCACTAGTCCATTTTTCATTAACAGCTCCAGAAGCTGTTATTGCAGCTGGTATAATTTTTGAACTTCCTGATTCTAATGTGTTATCATGCATTTTTATAACTTTTACATCTGCAACAATTAATCCCTTCATTTTAAAATTTTTGCGAATTTCATTTTCTATTTGCTCCTCGGTTAATTTTGTATCTGATTTAATCATCTGTTCAATTAAACTAAAGTATAGTACTCCTGCTGGTATAAAATCTTCTTTTTTACACACAGCATCAATATATGTTAGTAATTGAATTTGTAACCCTGCATATACTTCATTTAAGTCAATATTTTTGGCAGATGATTTATAATCTATTATTCTAACATATCTGCCATCATCTGAATTTGCAGTGTCTATTCTATCTATTTTTCCACGAATTTCAACAGTTTTACCATTATCTAATTTTATTATAATAGGTTTAAAATCTCCATTTTTGTCAAACTCCACTTCTGTTCCTAACATATTAAACTCACTGTGAACCAATCCTTCTATAATATATTTTAAAGCTTTTGAAATTATTCTTTTTAGTCTTGTAACTAAAATTTTATACTTTTTTGTTACCGTAAATATAATATTTTTACTAAGACTTAATTTTTCATCTACTATAATATTAACTATTTTTTCAATATTAAAATTGTCTTCTAGTAAAAATGGTAAATTTATATTTTCTGAATTTACATATTCAAAAAACGAATCTATAACCTCATGCATAAAAGAACCTGTATTTATGCTTTGTACTTTTAATTCCTCTTTTGGCTTTAATTTAAGTCCATATTGTAAATAATAAGAAAATGCACAGCTCCTATATTTTTCTAACCTAGAAACACTTGTAACTAAATTATTCCCATATAATTTATCTATAATATCTTTATCTATACTACTACAATTATTAAAATTATCTATATTGTTATCTTCTATTACTTCGTCTGTAACGTCACTGTTTTCTATTAATTTAGGATATATTTTTTTTAGTTTTATTATTAACATAGATGGTCGCAATGACTTTGCTTCATTATCAGAAGAAGAATAAGACAAAAATAATTTTTTTTCAGCAATAGTAAATGCTTTATAAATATTAAAATTCTCCTCATATAAATTTTCTATAGTTCCTTTTGCAAGCTCTATTCCATCTTTTTCTAGTAACAATCTATCATTATCGTTAAAAAAACCTTCAGCTCTATTTACACTTGGAAAATATCCATCATTTAAACCTATAATAAATACATAATTTACTTTACTACTTCTTGACCTCTCAACATCTCCTAATATTACTTGATCTTGAGTTCCTGGAATTTTTCCTAGTCCACTATTTTTTAACCCTACTTTTATTATTTGTAAATATTTATCAATTGTAATTTCATTTTCTCCAAAAATTAAAACCATTTCATCTAAAATACTTATTATAATTTTATAACTTTCAATATATTCATTTGCCAAATCAAGTAAATCTTTTTGCTGTAATTCATTTATTTTATCTTTTACTTTATCTTCAATCCCACTATTTTGCATAAAATTATATAAAAATTGGGTTATACTTTTTACATTTTTATTTTTATTAATATTATCTTTTAACTCTATTATGGGATTAATTATTTCTTTTCTTAAATTATTTAATCTAATTACATCTTCTTTTAAATCTTTATCCTGCAAATCATAGAAAAAATCACTTTTCCATTTGTTATTTTTTATTCCCCATTTTGAGCAATAATTTTCCAACTTAAATATTTCATCTTCATCTATATTTAAAAATCCTGATTTTATATAATTAAATACAGATTCTGTAGAAAAATTTCTACACAAAATTTCTATTAATGATAAGAAATATTGTACAATTATATTTTGATTTAAATCTCTCTTTTCATCAATAAATACAGGTATTTTATATTTATTAAAAATTGTTCTTACTAAACTAGAGTATTGATCTATATTTTTAGTTATAATTGAAATTTCTCTGTATCTAACCCCATCTTCTTTTACTATTTTATAAATACTTTTTGCTACATTTTCTATTTCTGAATACTGATTTTTGGCTAAGAATAAGCTTATGTCTTTTATATCTTCATTATATACATTTGTTTTAATGTTATAAATATTACTTTCTAAATGCTTTAATTCGTTGCTTTTAAATCTGTACATTTGGCACAATTTAACTGGTTGTTCCAAAGGTAGATTATATTCATTTGCAAAATTAATTAATTTTTTTAGTGTGGTTTTGTTAGAGTAAAAAATATCTGTATCTGGATTTGTATTTAAATTTAACTCATCAACACACATAGTTATAGTAACATGTTTAGCTAATTTTACTAGTTTTGCTATAACTTGATATTCTTGGTATGTAAAACCACTAAACTCGTCTATATATATAATACTATCTTTTATAAAATCTGTATTTTCTATATTATTAGCAAGCATTGTTAATAAATCTGTGTCTTCTATATATGAGTCTATAATTTTATTTTGGAACTCCTCATATACCATATTCATATCTATTAATTTTGCTTTTATATATTCATCTTCTATATTATTTATTTCATTATTTAAATTTTCAACTGTAACTCCATGTTTTTTAAATTCTGTAATTGCAGTCATTGCCAAATCTACATTTTCATCTGACTTTCCTAAAAATTTAAATTTATTTTTATATTTATTTAAAATAGAATATATAAGCATTGCCTTTCCGCACTTTGAAAGACTTTTTTTAGAATTTCCAACTGTTTCATTTACTATTCTATATGCCATTCTACTTAATGTAATAACCTCGGCATTTACTACTGCTTTTGTTCCTATTGCATCCATTAATTTTTTTTCAGCTGTAAATGAAAATTGCTCTGGAGTTATTATATATATCTTTTTTTCTTTATTTATTAAATTTGCAATTTCTGAAAAGCAAAAATGACTTTTTCCGCTTCCAGCTTTTCCATACACAATTCTTAATCCCATTTTTTCACCTTTAATTTTTTATATATTTTATTACAAACATAAAAAAATAGCAAGATTGTATTCTTGCTATTTCATAATATTATTTAGACCAAAACATTAATTCTCTCATAAATCCATTAGTAAATGGAATAAACCATAATACAACGCCTATTAAAACAACAATTACTATTGTAAGAATTACAGATATTATATCTATTTTGGTTATTTGTCTTTTCTCATCTCTTTTTGGAAGGTCTTTTCTAAATTTAAATAATTCTTTTGTTAATTCAATTATTGCTTTAAAAGATCCTACCTCTGCTCTTTTTTCTTTTTTATTATCCTCATTTTTCATAACTACTATTCCCTACTACTATTTATTTTTATTTAAATATAGCTTCGAACTCATCTGCTTCTATTTTTTCTTTCTCTAATAAAATTTGAGCAACTGCATGTAATTTTTCTATATTATCTGTTAATATTTGTTTTGCTCTATTATAAGCTTTATCTACTATTGCTTTTGTTTCTTCATCAATAATACCTGCAGTTTCTTCTGAGTATTCTTTTGACTGTGCAAAGTCTCTTCCTAAGAATACCTCTTCTTGACTAGATCCAAGCATTAAAGTTCCTATTCTATCACTCATACCATATTTAGTAACCATACTTCTTGCTATTTTTGTAGCTCTTTCTATATCATTACTTGCACCTGTTGAAACATCATTTAATATAAGAGCTTCTGCAACACGTCCTCCTAGTAATGATACAATATTTTCTTCCATCTCAGTTTTTGACATAAAAGATTTATCTTCTACTGGTCTATACATTGTATATCCACCAGCCATACCTCTTGGTACAATTGAGATTTGGTGTACAGGGTCTTGTGTTTCTAAGAAGTGACTTACTACCGCATGACCAGCTTCATGATATGCAACTAATTTGTTTTCTTTTTGACTTCTTACTCTTGTTTTCTTTTCTGGTCCCATAGTTATTTTAACCATAGCATCTTCAATTTCTTTCATTCCTATTTCATTTAGGTTTCTTCTAGCTGCAAGAAGTGCTGCTTCGTTTAATGTATTTTCAAGATCAGCTCCTACAAATCCTGATGTATTTTTTGCAATTACTCTTAAATCAACATCGTCTGCTAATCTCTTTTTCTTACTATGAACCTCTAAAATTTGTTCTCTTGCTTTTACATCTGGTGCTCCAACTACAATTTGTCTGTCAAATCTACCAGCTCTTAATAAGGCTTTATCTAATACATCTGGTCTATTTGTTGCAGCAATTACTATAACACCTTCATTTTCTGCAAATCCATCCATTTCAACTAATAATTGGTTTAATGTTTGTTCTCTTTCGTCATGTCCGCCTCCAAGTCCAGCGCCTCTTTGTCTACCAACTGCATCTATTTCATCTATAAATACTATACATGGTGCATTTTTCTTTGCTTGTTCAAATAAATCTCTTACTCTTGATGCTCCAACACCAACATACATTTCAACAAAGTCAGATCCACTTATAATAAAGAATGGTACTCCTGCTTCTCCTGCAACAGCTTTTGCAAGCAATGTTTTTCCAGTACCTGGCTGACCAACTAAAAGTACACCTTTAGGAATTCTAGCTCCCATGTCTGTGAATTTTTTTGGATTTTTTAAAAATTCTACTACTTCTGCTAATTCTTCTTTTTCTTCATCAATTCCAGCTACATCTTCAAAAGTAATTTTATTTCTATCAGCTGGTGTCATTATTTTAGCTTTACTTTTTCCAAATCCCATATTTTTACTTGCGGATTGCCCGTTTACACCGCTCATCATAAAGAACCAGAAAATAAAGAATATTATTAAAAGTCCAAATGGTGAAAGTAAACTAAATATAGTTACAAATATTGATTCTGACTTTTCTTCTAATGTAAATGCTCCATCTTTTAAAAAGTCTTCTGTATAAGACATAAAGCTTTCCATATTAGGAATATTAACTTCTTTTTTTATTTTATCGTCTTTTAATTCTACAGTAGCTGTTTTACCATCTGCCTGAATTTGAACTGTTTCAACTTTTCCCTCATTTATTTTACTTATTAATTCTGAATATTTAAGTCTTGAATTGCTATTTTCTAGTATAGAAGATAACACAACTATAAATATTACTCCTATAATTAGCCACATTGCTAAAGTTTTTATACTGTTTTTCACCTTTACTCCTCCTACGCTTTAATTTATATTGATTTTATAACATATTCCAAATCCTTTTTCAATAGTTTTTTTATGTCTTTTTTATTACAAATCACTATAGTTTACGGATACTTACACTTGCTTAATAAAAAATATTTTATGATTCTTTACTAAAACTTTTGTATTTTTATTTGGCATTAAATACTTGTTCCCAATATTGTTATTACATAATTTAATAATATCTTCTATATGTATTTTTTCAATTCCTTTCGAACTACCAAAAAGTTCTGATATTGCATATATTATAATTCTAGATTTTATTGAATTTTCTTGCATATTGAATTTTTTTAAGTCTAAAACAATTTCATTAGAACTTTGTTCTAAATGCATGTCCTTATATTTATATGCTACTATATTATTAAAATATTCATCATCTTGCTTAATTAATTCAGATAATCTATAAATTGTACTAATAATATTAGGATTAAATTCTTTTTTTATATATGGTATTATAATATTT
>CAKPKZ010000074.1 GCA_934167435.1 uncultured Clostridia bacterium
CAATGTTTACTCAGAAGTTGTTCCATTCGATATATCAATAGATAAAATTAAAGAGAAAAATCCAAAAGGAATTATCTTTACAGGTGGACCTGCAAGTGTTTACGGTGAAGATTCACCAAAATGTAATAAAGAAATTTTTGAACTTGGAATTCCTGTACTTGGTATATGTTATGGTATGCAACTTATGACATATACATTAGGCGGAAAAGTTGAAAAAGCAAATAAACGTGAATATGGAGTTATAGATGTTAATATAAATAATTCTTCATTACTATTTAGCGGTTTTGAAAAAACAAATAAATTTTTAATGAGCCACACAGATTATGTAGAAACTTTACCTGAAGGTTTTGAAAATATTGGTTCTACAGCATCTTGTCCAAATGCCGCAATAGAAAATGTTTCAAAAAAACTATATGGTATACAATTTCATCCAGAAGTTAATAACTCTGTTAATGGAACATTAGTTATAAAAAACTTTTTATACAATATATGTAATTGCAAAGGCGACTGGCAAATATCATCATTTGTAAATGAAAGCATAAAAAATTTAAAAGAAAAAATTGGTGACAAAAAAGCATTATGTGCTTTATCTGGTGGTGTTGATTCTTCTGTTGCTGCCGTTCTTTTAAGTAAAGCTATTGGAAAGAATTTAACATGCATTTTTGTTGACCATGGTCTTCTTCGTAAAAATGAAGGTGATGAGGTTGAGGAAATATTTAGAAATCAATTTGATATTAATTTAATTAGAGTAAATGCTAAAGATAGATTTTTGGCTAAACTTGCTGGCGTAACTGACCCAGAAACAAAAAGAAAAATAATTGGTGAAGAATTTATAAGAGTTTTTGAAGAAGAAGCTAAAAAAATTGGAACTGTAGACTTTTTAGTTCAAGGAACTATTTACCCTGATGTAATAGAAAGCGGTTTAGGAAAAAGTTCTGTAATTAAAAGTCATCATAATGTTGGAGGTCTTCCTGATTATGTTGATTTTAAGGAAATTGTTGAACCTTTAAGAAATCTTTTTAAAGATGAAGTTAGAAAAACTGGTTTAGAATTAGGTATTCCAGAAAATTTAGTATTTAGACAACCATTCCCAGGTCCAGGACTTGCAATACGTATAATTGGAGACATTACAGATGACAAGCTAAATATATTAAAAGATGCAGATAGTATTTTTAGAGAAGAAATTGCAAATTTTGGTCTTCATAAATCTATAAATCAATATTTTGCTGTACTTACTAATTTAAAATCTGTAGGTGTTATGGGTGATGAAAGAACCTATGACTATACAATTGCTCTTCGTGCTGTTGAAACAACAGATTTTATGACAGGTATTTGGAGTAAAATTCCATATGAAGTTTTAGAAAAAGTTTCTAGCAGAATTGTAAATGAAGTAAAACATGTTAATCGTGTTGTGTATGATATAACTTCAAAGCCACCTGCAACAATAGAATGGGAATAAAAAAATCCCCCTGCATAGGGGAATTTTTTTATACTACTATATTTTAATCAATTTTATTAGCTGATCCAAATACATCTACCATTTTATGCTTAACTGTTTGTTTAATTAAGTCTCTTGCAGGTGTTAAATATTTTCTTGGATCAAAAGCATTTGGTTCTTCAACAAATACTTTTCTTATTGCTGCTGTCATTGCTAATCTTAAGTCTGTATCAACATTTATTTTAGAAACACCAGATTTACTAGCTTCATTTAAAATGTTGTCTGGAACTCCCTTAGCACCTGGTAAATCTGCACCATATTTATTGCACATTTCAACTAATTCAGGTATAACAGTTGAAGCTCCATGCAATACAATAGGAGTATTTGGTATTCTTTGTTTTATTTCTTTTAATATGTCAAATCTTAACCTAGCTTCTCCTTTAAATTTGTATGCTCCATGGCTTGTACCAATAGCTATAGCTAAAGAATCACAACCTGTTCTTCTTACAAACTCTTCTGCTTGTGCAGGGTCTGTATACATTGCATCAGATTCTGCAACATTTACTTCATCTTCTATTCCTGCTAGTTTTCCTAATTCAGCCTCTACTACTACTCCATGACTGTGAGCATAGTCTACAACTTGTTTTGTTAGTGCTACATTTTGTTCAAAATCATATTTAGATCCATCTATCATAACAGAAGTAAACCCTGCATCTATACACATTTTTGCAGTTTCAAAATCTGGTCCATGATCTAAATGAATTGCTACAGGAACTTCTGGATGTTCCTCTACTGCTGCTTCTACCATTTTCATTAAATAGTTTATTCTAGCATATTTTATTGCACTTGATGATGCTTGTAAAATTACTGGTGACTTGCTTTCTGCTGCAGCATCTACTATTGCTTGTATTATTTCCATATTATTAACATTAAATGCACCTATTGCATACCCTTGCTCCATTGATTTTTTAAACATTTCTTTAGTTGTTACTAATGCCATAATTATTCCTCCTTATTAATTTTTATAATATCTTGGATTATTTTATTTCTAATTTAATAATATGTCAATAGTAATATTAATTAATTTTCATATTTATAACTTGAGCACATAGATTCATCTGGTTCTTGGCTTCTATTATTTGGTGTAGGTGTTACTTCAATAGCTTGCAATATACATTTTCCTTGTTCTTGATTATTGTATTTGCAACTTGAAACTGTACAATTGATTTTTTGATTTTTTTCCATTTTGTACCTCCTAAATAAATTGTATATGAACTTTTTTATTGTTCATAATAATAGTATGTGAATAAAAAAAATTACTATTCATATTTAAAATAGTAATTTTTGCTTTAATAATATTAAATTTTATTTTACATTTTGTGATTTTGTTTTTTCCATCATGTTGTTTGATTGTAGAAATTTAGCAGTATTACTTAATAACGCATCAATTATTAATTTTTTTTCAATCATATAAGATAATATTTGTTCATCTTCTTCTACAACTATAAACATTTCTATTTCTTTATCTATCTTCCTTCTTATTATTTGTTTTATTTTTGATGTTATGTCTTGTTGCATATTATTAGACTTATTACAAACAAGTGTATTTTCTAATAAATACTTTTCATTAAACAAATTAAGTATATTTTCTTTTTCTTTATATACTACGTCTATAATTTTTGGATTTATATTAGGTCTATTTTGTAAAAATTGTATAATTTCATTTAATTGCTCTTCTATTATTCTTTTTATTTCATTATCTGCTAATTGTTTTTTCTTGCCATCAAAATGAAGACTTTTTAAAAAATCATTTTCCATATTTATTTTCCTCCCGAATTTTAATTATACTATTTTTAGTATATTAATTACGGGATTACTTTATGAAAACGTTATAATTATAAACAAAAATTTTTTTATTACTCTTCTTTTTCACATTGGTCTGTTAATTGTTCACAATTTTCTGGAACTTGCTTAAAACTTAAGTACCAGCTTAAACCATTTTGATTATTTTGTATTTCTTGTTGTCTCTCTTGCATTTGACACACTGTTTGTGGTGGTGAAACTATAACCGGTTGGTTTGGCATCCAATTTGCCGGTGTTGATCCTTTTGCACAGTCGGATACTTGCAATGCTTGAATAATTCTAATTATTTCTGGTATAAATCTTCCTATATTTAAAGGATATACCAAAATAGTTCTTACTATTTGCTTATCATCAATAATAAACACATTTCTTACTGTTTCTGTTGTGCTTACATCATTTGATATCATTCCATATTTTCTTGCAATTTGCCCACTTCTATCTGCTATTATTGGAAACGGAATTAACACTCCTGTTCGCATATATATATCATTCACCCATGCTAAATGTGATGGATTACTGTCTATACTCAGCCCTAATAATTCCGTATTTAATTGTTTAAAATATGTATATGCTCTTGAAAAAGCAATCATCTCAGTAGTACATACAGGGGTAAAGTACAAATCTTTGGGTGTGCCTAATTATTTTTTTAAGTACTTCTTACGAATATCAATTAATAAAGTTTGTTAATATCTGTTTTTAATTTAAATATAATTGTCTTATCTCTACATATGCAGATTTTATCAATTATCATTTGTAACATTATTCTGCTTGGTTCTTTTGCATTTATAATTTCATCAAAATATTCTAATGAAGTTTTTAACTGCTGCTTTTTTTGCTCTAAATTTTTCTTTTTATCATTTTGAATTGCTTCCTGCAAATAAGTAATACTTTGCATTTTCTCACTTTCTAGTTCTTTATATGTATTTTCAATAATTTCTCTTTGCATAGGATTATTACAAAATGCCATTTCTTTTATTTTTTGATTAATTAGCATTTTATATTCTTCATTTAAAATATTTAATTTATTTTGTAGTTTAAATTTATCGTTACCAATTTTATGCTTTTGTTCTAGTTTTATAGCATTTATTTCTCTTAAATATTTTTGTTTAGTAAATTTCAAAAACTCTTTCAAATGAATTAAAATATCCTTTTCTTTAATCTCATGACAATGACAAACTTTAACACCATATTGCCTATATTTTGAACAATCATACCCTTTCTCTCTAACTTTTCTCTTAATTATCACACCAGACATTCCTGATCCACATTCATTACATACACACATACCTGAAAAATAATAATTATGTTTCTTATTTGCCCCTGATGTATTTTGTTTATATTTTTTGTCTCTTAATTCTTGTGCTAGTTCAAACATTTCTTTTGAAATAATAGGTTCGTGATGATTTTCAAATACAAAGTGTTCTTCTCTAGGTAGTTTTACAATTTTCCCTCTAATATTAATACTTTTCTTTTTATGTGTTACAAGAGTTCCAGTATATACTTCGTTTTTCAAAATATTGCCAACCATATCTTTTGTCCATTTATCTTGAACTTTATGTTTATATACTCTCCCTTGCTCTAAATGTTTCATTTTGTAATATTCTGATGGTGTGGGAAAATTATATTTTGTATTTACTATTTCACTAATTTTTTGGAAACCATATCCATCTTCTATATATAATTTAAATATTAATTCAATAACTGGTTTTATTTCATCTATTACATATAACATAGGTACATCATCTTTAAAAACTTTTTCATAGCCATAATAGTTTCCCATTATTAATCTACCTGATTTTTGTTTAGAATACATATGGTCTCGCGTTTTTTTTGAACATTCTTTAACATATCTTTCATTAAACCATGTTGTTATTCCTATCATATCATCTCTATCATTTAAAACATCATAAGAACCACCCATTTCAGATACTGCTATTAAGTTTTTTTGCATATTTTTAAAGTCATCAATTAAAACTAAAACTCGTCCGTTATTTCTCCCTATTCTTGATAGGTCTTTTACTATAACTGCATCTATTTTTCCGCCTTTTACTTTTTCTATCATTTCTGTAAATTCAGGTCTATTAAAGGTATATCCCGAAACATTGTCATCTATGTAGAAGTTTGAGATATTCCAATTTCGAGTTTTTGCGTAATCTATAATAATTCTTTTTTGTTCCTCTATACTAGAATAATTTTCTTTATCTTCATCTCTAGACAATCTACAATATCCTACAACTGTCATTTTTTCCTTCAATTCTTGCCTGATATTGCTTGTTTCCATGTTAGCATACATTGCTTTTTAATTCCATTTGTTTCGTAATCATTTTTTTAAGAATTTCGGGATAATTCTCTTTTCCTGTTACGAATATAGCTACTCTATGTTTTTCTTTTTTATATTTTTTTATAATTTCTTTTGTTTCTTGCTTTTGTAATTCTTCTTCTGTTAAATAAATTTGGGTGTACTTTGTATTAGTAACTTCACAAGAAATAATTTGCATTTAATTAACTCCTCCATAATATTTCTTAAGTAAATATTATGCTAAAAGAAATCCTTATATTTCTTTTAATACGAATTATTTTTTTAATTATTTTATCTGGCTTTTCAAATTTTCCATAATTCATATTTAGTGGATAGCACCTACGTTCTTTTGCATCACTACAGGTAATATAATGTGTTCAATTAATTTTGTTAGCTCTCTTTTATAATATTTTCATAAATTGACTATCTAATTTTTGTCAAGCTCTTTTTTATGAATTTATTATATTTTTTTGAATGGCAAACAAGCGAAAACGATATATTTTAAAAAAAAATCTATCTTTTTCGCCTAATATAATATATGTTAAACTTTATTTAATTAATCACTTAAGAATGTTTTATTATTTTTGCACATAGAATATAACATTCTCAAGATTTTTGTTAAACAAGCAGTTAGGCTTTCGTAGTAGTGTTTGCCTTCTGTTTTTTTATTTTGGTAATAAATATATACTGGGTGTTCTGGATAATTTAAAGAGCCTAGTTTTACTACCATTTGACTATAATTAAATAATATACATCGTGCATATTTATTTTCTCTTTTAGATATTGCTCCTTT
Source organism: uncultured Clostridia bacterium (assembly GCA_934167435.1). Classification (GTDB taxonomy): domain Bacteria; phylum Bacillota; class Clostridia; order TANB77; family CAG-508; genus CAG-269. Next base: position 6,394 of record CAKPKZ010000074.1, read on the forward strand.
CACATTTATACTTTTTCCAGATTGTTTTATTGTTGGATCAAGTCCGCAAAAAGCTATTATTTCTTTTGCACTATCAAACCTTGTTATATTTACTAATTTTCCAAGTATTTCTGCTGTTAATATTTCTCCTATTCCATAAAATGAATTTATTATTTTATAATATGGAGATTATTTTGCTGTTTCTATCATTTTATTTCTCAATTCATTTATGACATTATTATTGCTTTGTACTATTTTAGCCATATCTGAAAGATTTTTAGTATCTTCATGTTCTTTTCCAACTCCTGGATATGAATTATTTGAAGCTATGGATTGTCAACACTTTTTTGTACAATTTTTATAAGGACACTTTTTTATATTCAATTGGTGTTAAATAATTAAGAGAACTGTGTATTCTAATATTATTATACCAATGAACATAATCAAATAACTCTGTTTCTAATTCTTCAAAACTTCCAAAAATTCTATTGAAGACAAATTCTGTTTTTATAATTTTATAAGTTGCTTCTGCTACTGCATTATCGTATGGGCAACCTTTTTTACTAAGAGACCTATCAATATTAAATGTTGTTAACACTTCATCTATTATTTTATTCTTAAATTCATTTCCTCTATCTGTATGAAATATATTTATCCATAAGGTTTTATAAGAGATACAAATAATGCCTCATTGTTATCAGTTCTTGTTTCAAGATATTTCCTTATATCCATTTTACTCTTTGCACTAAAATAAACTTCTTAAAAAAAGAAAACTATCGAACTATATGAAAATACATAAAATTAAACATAAAGATAAATAAATTTTATCTTTATGTTTCACAAACAAATTATATATCATCTGATTATTCTCCAAAATTCTTGACACCAATTTATTTTTCTATTAATTCACTTTTATATTGAGTATCCCCTACTTTAAAATTAATAAACAATTTTTTATATAAGTCTTTTTTTGTTGCATCAAAGGAAATTTTATATCCATCGTTTCCTGTTGTACCTCCGCTGGTTTCTTTATAACTATTTTCTTCAC
>CAKPKZ010000075.1 GCA_934167435.1 uncultured Clostridia bacterium
TCCATAAGCATTTTCTCCACTTACTTCAAATGTTACACTTTTTAGTCCAGCCTCTTCGCCTTCAAGATAGTCTAATTCTTTTACTTCATAATTATTTTTGTTAGCCCATCTTAAATACATTCTATAAAGCATTTCTGCCCAATCTTGTGACTCTGTACCTCCGGCTCCTGGGTGGATTGTAATAATTGCATTATTGCAATCATATTTTCCTGATAATAAGGTTTCAATTTCTAATTTTTCTAGGTCTCTTTTTAAATTTTTAGTATTGGCTAATATTTCATTTTTTAGCTCTTCGTCAAAATCAGCTTGTACTAGTTTAGTTAATTCTAATAGATTTACAATTTCGTTTTCTATTTTTTTATATTGTGCATATTTACTTTTTATTTTTTTAATTTTTGCTAGTACTTTAGTTGAATTTTCTTGATTATTCCAAAAATTTTCGTCCATTGTTTGATTTTCTAAGTTTGTTAATTCTTTTCCTAAATTAACTATGTCAAAGAGACTCACCTAAATCTGTTAATTTTATTTCCATCTCCTTAATTTTTTTAAAATTTTCTTCTAATTCTAACATATGCTCACTCCTCTAAATATTGTTATATAATTTCTTTTCTTTTATTTTTTAATAATTCCATTTCTTTATAGAAATTTTCATCATCCCACTTGCAAAATGTATAATTTAAATCATTATTTTTCTTAGCAAGCTCCATTTCTTCTATTTTTACATACTTCACTTCTGCCACTTCTTCTTTTTGTAATTTATATTCATCTATTTGGTAATTTACTATAAAAAGAAAATTATATGCAAATCTTTTATTTTTATCACTACTTTTATGAATATTTACAATATTAATTTGTTCCTTAGGAATTTCTATTCCTAATTCTTCTTTTACTTCTCTATATATTGCATGTTCCACACTTTCTCCGCTATCAACTTGTCCTCCTGTTTTAGCCCATTTATTTGGATTTCGAACTTTATTGGCTGTTCTTTTTTGAAGAAGTATTTCACCCTTTTCATTCATTATCCAACAAGAAACAGTCCTTCTCCATAAACCTTTTTCATATGCTAACCATCTATCTTCTACTTGACCAGTTAAGTTATTATTTTCGTCTACAATATCAATTAACTCCATATTTTTCCTCCTAAATTTTCATTTTTATTATATCATAAAAACTCTAATTATTGTTAAATATATTGAAATTAAAATGAAATAATTTTATTGTACATCTCAATAGCATAATTATCAGTCATTCCAGCAATATAATAAATTATAGCTTGGCAATAATCTTTTAAATCCTCTTTATTAAAGATGACTTCATTTTTATTTTCTTCGTTTCTTTCTAAATTCCAATAATTTTTTAACCAGTCTTCAAAGTCATTAACTAAATATGGACAAATTTTTTCCATTTTGTTCTTGTTATAAAATGTTTCTTTTAAAAAATAAAATATTTTAGTTAAAATTAGTTTAAAATACTCTATACTATTAACTGTTTTTTCTGCTAAATAAATATTTTTATAATTAAAACTTTTTAAATGATTTATCATTTCAAATTTTTCCTCTGAAAAGCTCAACCCTTGTTCTATTGTTGTATTTTCACACAAATCATTTATAAATATATTTAAAATGACTGTATTGTTTATTTTTGTATTTTTGCTTAATTTTAAAAATTCATATAAATCTGTTGTTTTTTTATCTAAAATTCCTAATGTAATGGCATCTGCTATATCTCTACCTAGATAAGAAATTTTGTCTGCAATTTTTACTACGCATCCTTCCCATGTATATGGAGCATATTGATTTGGTTTTTCATAATTATATAGGTCTATATATTCTGTACGAGGCTTTAAACATCTTTCATCTATTTCTCCACAATGTGAAATTATTCCATCTCTTACCCCATATGTTAAGTCTAAATTTTGAAGTTCACCATTTGGTGTTTCTAATAATTCAATTTTGTCAACATATTCTAATCCATTTTTCTCATGCCAAAAATTTTTGCCAATTTCTTTTTTAGATATTTCAGACAATATTTTTTCGCCTTGATGCCCAAACGGACTATGTCCTATATCATGTGCTGTTGCAATTGCTTTTGTTAATTCAGTATTTAATCCTAAATATTTTGCTATTGTATAGCTTATTGATTCTACTAATGTTACATGTTCTATTCTTGTACATATGTGATCATTTTCTGGTGAAAAAAATACTTGTGTTTTATGTTTTAGCCTTCTATAAGCCTTACTATGTATAATTCTTGTATAATCCCTTTCAAACTCTGAACGTATGTCGTTGTTTCTTTGATATAGGGATTTATTTCTTTGTATTATATTATTCCACTTTGAATTGTTTTCATTTGCTGATTGACTTTGTAATAAATTTTTCATATATATTTTCTCCTACAATTTAAATTTTTCTTTTATCATTTTAGCAACTTCTTCTGCTGATATATTTGTGTTATCAATTTTGTAAAAGTTTTTAAATATTTTTTCTCCTTCTCCTGGTTTAGAATTTAGCCTATGTTTTTTTAGTGATCTATATATATCTTTTTCGCTCCATTCTAAGTCTCTTTTGGATTCTTTATATTTTAATCTATTGGCTGTTTTATTTCTTTTCAATCTTTCTTCTAATGTTGTTTCCAATTGGATTGTATAACTTTCTTTAAATAAATTCATCCATTTTTCTGTTTCTTCTTTCTCTGATTCAAAGTCATTTTCAAAGTCGAAACATCCTGTAAAAATAATGCCTTTCTCATTGCTTTTGGCAAATTCTTTGAATATTTCATATCTAATTATGCTATTTATTTTTCTAAATGCCTCTCTATTATAATCAAATATTAATCTTACCATTTCTATTGTCATATGGTTATATAATAGCTTATATCCTGTTATTTTTGCAAGTTCTTGACCTACAGTCATTTTTCCAACTGCTTGCGGCCCAATAATTTGTATAAATTTTGGCATGTAACCCACTCTCCTTTTATATGTTTTTTGGTAAATTATCACAACTATCTATTTTCTTGCCATTATTCCAAATAGTTTTCTTTCTAAAAGTATTCCTTTATTTGTTTTGTATTTTTCGATATATTCATTAAATTTTTTATAATCATTTTTTTCTTCTCCAAAATTTGGTATTATAGGTGTATTTCGTAATAAAAACAATAAGTCTTCTTCTGTATTATAATACTCTTGTTGTTTTATTTCAAAAAATTCTACCTTTTTAAAAGTCTGTTGTTCTACTTCTTCTTTAATTTTATTAATTAATTTTACTTTATTATTATATCCTTGTCCTCTTTTAAATATCTCTTTAAGACTTTTACAATCGTCTTCGTCAATTTGCTCTGAAAAAAATATTCCGTTATTATTTAACAATCTTAAAATTTCTTTAGAATCGAAAGGTGTATGTCTTGCACATATCATATCAAAAAAATTATTTGGAAAATTTATTGATTCTGAGTTCATTTCAAAAAATCTTATCTTACAATTCTTATTGTTATTATTAGCAACTTTTATCATTTCTGCCGAGAAATCTGTTCCTACTTTTAATAAACATTTGTCACTAATTAGATTAGTTAATTTCTCCCCTCCACCAGTTCCAATATCTAATAATATACTTCTATGTGTTATTTGATTATTAATTTCATCAAAATATTTAAAACTGCTATTATCAACTAGTTGATATTTTATTTTTGAAAAATCCCAACCTATTGTACTTCCTATTTTGTTATAAAATTCTTTTTCATCCTTTTCGTCTATATTAATCATTCAAGCTCCTCCTATTTTTCTCCTTTATAAATATCTTTTATAAAATTCACCATATTTCTTTATGGAATTATCTTTATGCAATCCATTAAAACTTCTTTAATTTTTCATTTAATTCTAACCTAATATTAATCATACATGCATAAATTTTTCATTTAAATCATATATAAATCCAACTTCTTTATACTCTTTACCTCCTCTAACGCATGAAGTTTCTCCACACAATTTTCCGCCCATCTTCTCATAAAATGCTCTAGATGAGTAATTATTTTTTAAACACCAAATAATCATTTTATTAAGATTATTTTTTCTAAATTCATTTTTAACATATTTTACAAGTTCTTGGCCTATTCCTTTTCTTTTTTCTTCTGGTTTTACATATAAAGCAGATAATTCACAGTCAACTTCTGGATATTCATTTTTATAATTATTACCAATTCTATATCTACAGAAACCAACAATTTTATTATCTTGTTCTGCAACAATAAACCCATTTTCTTTATAATCTTTAACTCTCTTTTGATAATTTTCCTCAACACTTAAACTATCTAAATAATCATCATCCACAATTCCTCTGTATGCAGTTTGCCACCCTTTAACAACGATTTCTGATACGTCTTTTAAGTCCGCTAATTCTACGTTTCTAATTAATAAACCTTTCATAAATCTCACTTCTTTCTATTTAATTATTATATTCTTTTAAAAAACAAAAAAACCTGCAAAAAAGTCTTTAAGACTCCTTTGCAAGATTTAATTTCTTACTTCGTGTAGGTAATTACATTACCCTTTACCGCTTAAACATTATATGTTCTAGGTAAACTCTTAAAATATGTTTTTATTGTATCATAATTGTTAAAATTCGTCAATAATATTTTTCTCTTTTCGATATTTAACTTATTTAATTAGTATTATAATCATATTCCCACAAACTTAGTTTTCCGTTTATCTCTATTGGTCTAATTTCTTCAACTTCTTCAATTTTAAATCCATATCCTTTCCATTCTGTTTTATTCAAACCTTTATAAACATTGGGATTTTCAGGAATAACTTTTCTTCTAAATTTGTCATCAACATAAATACAATCTGTTATTTTGGCTTTTGCTATTATACAACCTTTAGGATACTCTAAATTTAAATCTTTAAATCTAGTCATCGCTTCTTTGTCTGTTCCTTTACCTGCATGAATTAGAATATCTCCTCTATATTTTGTTTTCCAAGTCCTAAATTCATATTCTTTATATCCTTTTGCAACCAATGTAGCCCAGGGTTGTTTTATAGTTATAACTTTCATATTCTTCCTCCTCAATTTGTTAGATTATTTCTGACAAATCTAAATATTTTATTATTCCATATTTCCCTTAATAATTAGTGTTTCTAGTCAAATGATATGGTTTTAATTTTATATTCGTATTTCTTCCTTGACTATAGATATAGTCATTAATATCTATTGAACAAACTTTATTTTCTAATTTTTTATTTATTAAATCAATTACTACAAGCATATTAGCTCTTATCTCTATCTCATATTCCGAATTTACTTCTATCTCTTTTTTGCTATCTATAATATCAGCTAATTCATCACTATACTCTAGTATTCCTAATCCTCTCATTACTTGTGGAATCTTATAATCCGCACAACCCACTAAATGAGAGTAATCTACCTTTATATTTTCTTTTAATTCTCTTATATGTAATATATCTGATGTTAATAACTGTGCTAGTTTATACAAATAAATAGGCTTATCATTGTATATTCTTTCATCTTTAAAATTTTGAAAGTATTTTATAATTACCTCAAATAATTCTGTATCATTGGTTATGTTTTTTATAAATTCATAAAAGTTTCCATGCATCTTCTCATTTACTATTTTGATAACATTTTTTATAATATTATATCTTTCTTCAAATAACGGAATTTCTACATTACCTTTTAATATTTCTCTAAATTTATTTTTAGTTATATTAGAAAAATCGGTAGTGTTTTTATCTTTTACATATTTTAATATTACATATAGTAATGCAATACTTCCATCTTCTTTTCCATTATCTGTATCTATTGTCCATTTAGGATTTCCCCAAAACGAAAAGTTTATTGCTTCATATACTAATAAAAAGTTTATTATTGTTTCTGTTGGTAAATCTAATAAATTATATGGAGAAAAACTTAACCAATGTTTAGTTTCTACCTTCTTAATCTTTTCTATAAATTTATCTATTTTGATTTCATTTATTTTAACTGATTTAGAATTATTAGCAACATATTTGCAACTTTTAATTATTTCATCTAACATTATAAAATTCTCCAATCTTCGCTATCTCTATTATTTACTTTATATCACAAATTCCCAAATTTTTATAGTATTTATGAAAAAAATACACTGAAATGTACGCACTCTGCATATTCTCTGCACTTTTTTATTCTTAACAGAGTATTAGAAAGCTTGTCTTTCTAAATGTTTTCAGGAAATGCTCTGCTTTCCTTATCCTGCCCTTAAATTTTTGAGCATATATTTTCTATAACATAATTCAACATCCTTTAAATATTTTTCCTCCATTCTTTTTTTGATTCCTTTTCTTCCCTTTCATCTAACTTATCTTGTTCAACATCAATCAAATAAATTTTATCACTAAAAGAACCTTTTTTATTATTTTTAGCTTGTCTAACGTTCTCCACATCCTCTATTAATATATTTCTAGCTTTCATTATAGCAAAAATAACTTCCATTAAATCTGCTAGTTCTTCAATAGAATGTTCTTCTATAAATTCATGAGCTTCCTCAAAAATCTTTTTATCTAATTCTTGCAAATATTCTTTATCATTTAATATTTTATAATTACATTTTCTTCCCTCTGTAGAATTAATATTTTCAGGGATTTTATTTCTTACTAGTTTATTATAAATATATTTCATCTTTATCATCTCCAATTCAAATCACATATATAATAAAACAAATGTTTTTATAAGTCAATAGTTTTTTACCTTTTTAATAACTTTTTTTCTTATTATAGTTATTAAAAATACTTTTCTCTATATAAACCATAAATCGTTACAATGTAACGCACATAAATTTTTTATAAATTCAAAGTCTTACAATTACTGAAACGTTTTTGTTACGAAGAGAAAGTGCTATACTTTTTTCATAATCTTCTCAAGAATGGCTAGGTCATTCTGATTTTTCTACTACTGCCAATATATATGTTCATTTAGATATAAATTTTCTAACATTTGGCACTCTAATCCTTACAGTACAAACAATCTCAAAGATATTTAAGGTTAAGTACACAGACGCTCTCAACGTGCGACGCTCGTCGCCCATTGATTGGTTAAGTTACGGTTAATCGTTGACTATAAACATGTCAGATACCATTATTCATCTCTACTTTAACTCTTACTTTTGTTTCTATTTTTTTCCTTAGGTTCCCATTTTCTTGCTTATTAAATGAAACAAATTTATAAAACGAATTACATAAGGATTACAATTTCCATCCTTATCTTTTTCGCCTATAATTACTTTGTATATTAATGCATCAAAAACATCTTTATCAAAACATTCATCATTAGTGTTAATGATAAAATAAGAATGTACAAAAAATGGAATTTAACAATGTACAAAAATGTACAAAGATAAATTCCAAAAA
>CAKPKZ010000076.1 GCA_934167435.1 uncultured Clostridia bacterium
TTCTAATGGAGGGGAAAAGATGAAACTACTAAAAATAACAGATGAAATTTTAAATTATCAATTTATTCCTGTACCTAATAAATTATTACATAATCAAGAATATTTCAAAATAAGTGCTAATACAAAACTTATATATATTCTCTTTATAGAAAGATTAGGATTATCCAAGCAAAATAAATTTTATAATAATAACGAAGCAATATATATTGTTTATTGCCAAAAGAAATTATGCGAAATTCTAAATAAAACAGATAAAACTATTAAAAAGGCAATTGATGAATTGATAAAAAATAAATTAATATATAAAGAAAAAACTGGAATTGGAAAAGTTGATAAATACTATATTTATGATATTTTTCAAAAAAATACACACGGAAAAAATACGAATAATAATCGGAAATATTTCTAAAAATCAATCGAAAAAATTACGAAGTAATAATATTAATAATTATAATAAAAATAATCTTAATAAAAAAATAACTAATTTTACACAAAGAGAATATACCATAGAAGATTTTGAAAAATTATATTCTAATAATGAATGGCAAAATAATGAATAATAAATATAAAGTTTTAATATATATGGACTATGAAAGATAATTTTATAAAATATAACATTGAAGATATAATTAATCAAAAACTCTATGAAGATAAATTAATAGATGAAAATACATATAAAATTATTAAGGATAAATTATTAAGATTATTGTACAAAAATGCTGGAGAACTTTAAAACAATATGATATTATAAAGATGTATTAATTGTATAAGGTTCACAAGAAAGGAGTAAAAAATGACCTTATATGAAATGAAACAACAATTAGCAAATCGGAAAAACAATTTTTGATTTACCCTTAAAAGTCACATATTATGCTAGAGTTTCAACTGATAAAGAAGAACAATTACATTCACTAGACAATCAAGTTACATATTCTAAAGAATATATTAAATCAAATAAAAATTGGCAATATATTGATGGATATATTGATGAAGGAATTACAGGAACAAGTTCTAAAAAAAGAGAAAATTTTATGAGAATGATTGAAGACGGAAAAAATAAAAAATTTGATTTAATAGTAACAAAAGAAGTTTCAAGATTTTCAAGAGATACCATTGATAGCTTACTTTATACAAGAAAGTTATTAGAATATGATGTTTGTGTATATTTTACATCAGATAATATTATTACAGCTTCTAATGATGGAGAGCTAAGACTTACAATAATGTCTAGTATGGCACAAGATGAAGTTAGAAAATTATCAGAAAGAACCAAATTTGGATTTAAAAGGTCTATTGAAAAAGGAAGAGTTTTAGGTACAGACAATATTTGGGGATATAAAAAAGATGATGGAAAATTAGTAATTGATGAAGATGAATCAAAAGTTGTAACGGAGATTTTTGAAGTTTATGCAAATGATGAGAAAATAGGACTAAAGAATTTATCTCTATACTTAAAAGAAAAAGGAATGCTAAATCGAAATGGAAATCCAATTCATCAAAATACTTTAAAGAAAATCATACAAAATCCTAAATATAAGGGATTTTACACTGGTGGCTTATCTACAGTTATAGATTATAGAAGTAAAAAAAGGAATTTTAATAATCCATCTGAATGGAAAGTATATGAAGATACTACTGCTGTTCCTCCTATTGTTAGTAAAGAATTATGGGAAAAAGCAAATAAAAAATTACTTGAACGAAGTAAGTCAGCAAGCATGTATCAAAAACATCAAACAAAATATGCTTTATCTGGTAAGATATATTGTGAAAAACATCAATGTGGTTTTGTTAGAAAAGTTAAACATTATAAAGCTAAAGGAGATATTATTCGTTGGATATGCCAGGATTATAACAATACAGGTAGAAAGAACTGCTCTACCCCATTTGTTTTAGAACAAGATATTTATAATATTTTGCTAAATGTTTTTAAATCTTATGAAAAATATAAAAATGAAATTTCTAAAGAACTACTTTCTTTTTATAATGAAATTTTATTTGATGAAAAAATTACTAACAAAGAGATAGAATTATTACAAAATCAAATTGATAGTCTTTTAAATAAAAAAGAAAAACTATTAGATTTGGCTTTAGATGGTATTTTAAGTAAAGATGATTTAAAATCAAAGAATGTACATATTGAAAATCAAATAATGGATTTAAAAGCCAAATTAGAAGAATTACAAAAACAATCTATCAAAAAGAAAAATCAAAAACAATATCTAAATGTTCTTAATAAAAATATCTTAAAAAACCTTGATGTAAACGAAAATAATTTAGAACAATATATTGAAAAATTTTTAGATAAAATAATTGTTAAAAACAATGAGAATAAATCTGAATTACAAATTATATTAAATACCAAAGAATTAATTGATATAAATATGTCTAATAAACTCAGGCAATTAAAGAATTTGAGTGACAAAAATAGCACTCAAATTAAAAAAGTACCACTTTGTCACTCCCATGCACATTGTGATCATTTGTTTTCCTGTGCAGCAACATTTTTTGAAAAAGCCATCCATGTTAAAAGCAATTCTAGGCAAATACCCCAAATCTTCCAGAAAAGTAAATAAAGGGAAGAAAAGAGCCATTGGAGGGAGCATAACTGCTACAACCCATGTTAAAGTTTGGTATATACCGCAAAACAAGCAAATCATTCAGCCAAGAAGGACAATTAATATAATTTAAAAGCCAAACAAGTTTTGTCTGTAAAAAGGCGAACATATTAAATAAAATTTGAGAGGGGTAGTTAGCACCAATAATTGTTATCCAAAATATAATTCCTAAAAATAAAATCATTATAGGAATACCAAATTTTTTAGAGGTTAGAATTTTATCTATATTTCTATCTCTTTGGCTATAGTTTTTATTTTTAAAAGTACATACATTAGTGCATATTTTTTCTGCTCTTTGCATTATGCTAGATACAATTTCATCTTTAAAATTAGAACTGTCTATATTGTTATCGTGTAATTTAGAGCGAACCATATTTACTTTTTGTGTTAATTTTTTATTGTTAATTAACGAAACATTTAAATGTTTTTCAATAGAGTTTAAAATGCATTTTTCGCCATCTATTAACTTTAAAGAAATCCACCTTAGTATATAATTGTTGTTAACAAAAAGAGAGTTTGGAAGATCTTGTTTAACAGATGTAACGCAATCTTCTATAATGTCTGAATACTTTATTTTATTTGGTATAGAAGAACTTCTTTTTGTGCATACATTATAAACAGTGTTTAACAAATTATTTAATGTTTTCTTTTTTCTGGCAATTGTTCCCACTACAGGAACACCAAGTTCCATAGATAGTTTATTTAAATCAACATCAATGCCTTTTTTCTTTGCTTCGTCCAGCAAATTAACACACACAATAACATTATTGGTAAGTTCCATAATCTGAAAAACTAAATTTAAATTTCGTTCTAAACATGTAGCATCTACAACCACAATTGTAGCGTCAGGATTACCAAAGCAAATATAGTCTCTTGCAATTTCTTCTTCTTCTGAATTCGACATAATTGAGTATGTACCAGGAATATCAACAAATAAAAATTTGTTTCCTAAAAAATCACATGTACCAGCTGCATTGGATACTGTTTTTCCAGGCCAATTACCAGTATGTTGATGCATTCCTGTTAAACTATTAAAAATAGTAGATTTACCAACATTAGGATTACCGAGCAAGTGCAATAGTAAAGTCAGTATTATTTTTTAATGTTTCAAAATCATCTTCTAAAAGTTTTGAACCAGTTGAAGATTTAGTAAGCCCCATAAAGCACCTCCTAAATTAAGATACTATAGTTTATGAGTTTTTTTCGTTTTGGTGAAAATTTATTTCAATTTTATTTGCATCTTCTTTTCTAATTGCTATTGTACTACCTCTTACTAAAAATGCTCTAGGATCTTTTGAAGCACTAACTAAAACAGGGCATATCAAAGTACCTTCTATTAACCCCAAATCTAGTAATCTTCTTTTTATATTATCATTACATTTTAAACATTTTATATATCCATATTTGTTTAAAGGTAAATCATTTAAAGTATTTATTTTATTTTCCATTTTTCCCTCCTAAATATGTCTAGTATATTATATTTTTGTCGTTTTTTAAGTGTTACTATTGACTTTTTTTTTATGTTATGAAAAAATAATGAAAGAGATTATACAAGGAGGAAGAAAAATGGAAAAATTAAGAGGATTTGAAGTTGCGAAAGGGTTTGAAGATAAAAATATTAACTTGCCAGTTAGAAAAACAAAATATTCAGCAGGGTATGATATAGAAGCGGCAGAAGATATTATAATACCAAGTTTTAAAAAGGGAATGAAGCCAACACTTGTAAAAACAGGAATTAAATCATATATGCAAGATGATGAGGTATTAATTTTAGCTAACAGAAGTTCTAATCCAGGAAAAAGAGGATTAATTCTTGCAAATAGTATAGGGGTTATAGATAAAGATTATTATGGAAATTCAGATAATGATGGACATATAATGTTTGCATTTTTTAATATAAAAGATGAAGACATTCAAATTAAAAAAGGTGACTGCATAGGTCAAGGAATTTTTCAAAAGTACTTAACAGTAGATAATGACGCATCTGAAGGAAAAAGAGAAGGTGGGTTTGGTTCAACATCTAAATAAAAAAATAAAAAAAATTTATACTTAGAGCTAGGCTAATTAGAAGGAAAATTATATATAAAAAAATGGTAAATCGCTTTGACTTTTACCATTTTTTGTTGTATAATAAATATGGTTAAAGGATGGATAAAGTTATTAAAATTGACATAACTTTATTATATTTTTTTGACTATTAAAAATGCTGAAAGGAGTGACTTACATGTTTAATGTAGGAGATAAAATTGTATATCCAATGCATGGTGCAGGTACAATTGATTCAATTGAAGAAAAAGATATATTAGGGGAGAAACAAGCTTACTACATATTAAAAATGCCAGGCGAGGTAAAAGTAATGATACCAACTGCCAAAGCAGAAGAAGTAGGAGTTAGAAATATAATAAACAAAGACTCAGCAGATAAGGTATTTAAAGTATTAGCACAAGATGAAACAGAAATGGAAAAAAACTGGAATAAACGTTATAGAGATAATATGGAAAAAATGAAAAGCGGAGATATTTACGAAATTGCAGATGTTGTAAGAAACTTAAGTTTTAAACAAAAAGAAAAAGGACTTTCAACAGGCGAAAAGAAAATGTTAAATAATGCAAAACAAATATTAGTAAGTGAGCTTGTGTTAGCAGAACATGCAAGTCAAGAAGAAGTAGAAGAAGAGGTAGAAACAAAAATAAATACTTCATACAACACATTTAGAACAGAAGATATAATAAAAGAAAGTGTTGTAAAAAAATTCATACCATTCGAAGGTACAGGAACATCAGAAAATTTATAATAGAATATTACGTTGAAGAAGAAAAAGTATGAAAAAAATTATTTATAGAGAGCTAATGGTGGTGGAAGATTAGCAATAATTTCATATAGGGAGCTTTGGAGTAATAATAATTAAGGTGCTTAAAATAATAATTTTAAGAATTAGGGTGGAAACGCGGAAGAAGACTTTCGTCCCTAGCTTTTTTAAAGGCTAGGAATGAAAGTTTTTTTGTTTTAAAATGCGTAATAACATCATATAAAGGAGGAATATTTATGTTAAAATCAATGGAAACATTAGTTGCTTTATGCAAAAACAGAGGATTTATATATCCTGGATCAGAAATTTATGGAGGATTAGCAAATACTTGGGATTATGGACCTTTAGGAAATGAATTAAAAAATAATGTAAAAACAGCATGGAGAAAAAAATTTATACAAGAACAACCAAATATTGTGGGATTAGATGCTGCAATACTTATGAATCCAGAAACATGGGTAGCTTCAGGTCATGTTGGGGGATTTTCAGATCCACTAATTGATTGTAAAGAATGTAAAACAAGACATAGAGCAGATAAATTAATAGAAGAATGGGCACATGAACACGGAAAAGACATGATAGCAGATGGAATGACAGATAAACAATTAATAGATTTTATTGCAGAAAATAAAATCCCATGCCCATCATGTGGAAAAACAAACTTTACAGATATAAGAAAATTTAATCTTATGTTTAAAACATTTCAAGGAGTAACAGAAGATACAACTTCTGAAATATATTTAAGACCAGAAACAGCACAAGGTATATTTGTAGACTTTAAAAATGTTTTACGTACATCAAGAAAGAAAATGCCAATGGGAATTGCCCAAATAGGAAAAGCATTTAGAAATGAAATAACACCAGGAAACTTTACATTTAGAACAAGAGAATTTGAACAAATGGAACTTGAATTTTTCTGCAAACCAGGAACAGATTTAGAGTGGCATAAATACTGGAAAAATTATTGTGAAAACTTTTTATTAAGCTTAGGAATGAAAAAAGAAAATATTCGTTTAAGAGATCATTCACCTGAAGAATTAGTATTTTATAGTAAGGCAACAACAGACATAGAATTTGCATTTCCATTTGGTTGGGGAGAATTGTGGGGAGTAGCAGACAGAACAGATTATGATTTAACACAACATATGAACCATTCAAAACAAGATATGTCATACCAAGACCCAGAAACAAACGAAAAATATGTACCATATGTTATAGAGCCATCACTTGGAGCTGATAGAGTTGTTTTAGCATTTCTTTGCAATGCATATGAAGAAGAAGAAATTGCAGAAGGTGATACAAGAGTTGTATTACACTTACATCCAGCCTTAGCACCATATAAAGTTGCAGTTCTACCACTTTCTAAAAAGTTGTCTGCTAAAGCAGAAGAAGTATATGCAAAATTATCTAAAAAATTTATGTGTGATTATGATGTTTCAGGAAGTATAGGAAAACGTTATAGAAGAGAAGACGAAATAGGAACACCATATTGTGTAACTGTAGACTTTGACACATTAGAAGATAATACTGTAACAATAAGAGATAGAGACACTATGGAGCAAATAAGATTAAAAATAGATGATTTAGAAAAATGGATAGAAGAAAAAATAGAATTTTAAAATATTTACTTTTTATGGTAACTATGTTATAATATAATTATTAAAATTTTGAAAGAGGGTATACACATGAAAATGAACTTTAGACCGGAAGATGATAATCTCTTAAATACTTATATTGCCAATGAGTTCTGTACGCAATGTAGTATGCGGACGGGTTGTCCACGCAGATACCAGTTTTATTTTCCAAATTTCGAAATCAAACTCCAAGTTGCTTCTTATGTATGGAGTAAGAAAATCGGACCAGAAGCTGCGTATGAATTAGAGAAGGCAGTACGGAGGAAAATGCTGACTGAAACTGGAAAGTTTCCAGGAGGTTATAATTATACCTAATTCAAAAGGCACCTTTATTA